>CAZFQF010000017.1:0-6140 GCA_964520725.1 uncultured Muribaculaceae bacterium
TTGCATCTCGGTAATACTTGGAATCACCTCTCCATTTAATCCTGTATTTGTACTTATTAGTTTATACTTGATTGCTCCATATGAAAATGTATTTTCATCTACTATTATTCTTACACTATATCCCATCTGTAAGTCTGTGGTATTATTGCCTGTTACGGTGAAATTTTTAGTCGCAAACTTTTCGCTTGATGGGTATATCCCAGTTGCGGTTATTGCCGAGCCTCCAGCAAATGTGATATTCATTGTTCCACCTGCTGCAGTTATTGTTGTAGTGTTTTCTGTTCCTGTTAAGGATGCACTAAAGTATGCAAATGATGCGCCTATTGTTATTAATAAAAGTATTAGTACTGCGCTTATTATGCCTATTATTTTTTTTGTCTCTGTTTTCATAATTAGACTCCTATTCTTATGTGTTAATTATAACATCTGATTTTGATATTTTCAAGTTTTATTATAAGATAAACAAAAAAAGAACGATGATTTTAGCTTCATCAATCCTTAATTATTTTTCTTTTGATTATTTATCTAATTTATATATTTTTTTATTTTATAATAACTTTATTAATAGATTTTTTACCTTTACGAATTATTATTTCTTCTTTGATGATTTCATAATTTGGGTCAATAATTTTTTCATTATCAATACTAATTCCTCCTTGAGTAACTAGCCTTCTTGCCTCACTCTTAGATGGTAGTAATTTTGAATTAACTAAAACATCTAAAATATTTTTATTTCCTGTAACTTCAATTGTTGGCATTTCTTCTATTATTTCACCGTTAAAAATCTTCTCGCTGATTTCTAGAGCTTTGTTATACTCTGTTTCTCCGTGTAAGAAAGTAATAACATTTTTAGCAAGAGCTTTTTGAGCTAATCTTAATTCTGGTTTTTCCTGGTGTTCTTTTTCGATTTCCATAATTTCTTCTGGAGTTAGAAAAGATAACATCTTCAGATAATTAATAATCATTTTATCATCTTGATTAATAAAGAATTGATACATCTCATAAGGAGTTGTTTTTTCTTTATCAAGCCATATAGCATTTCCTTCACTTTTACCAAATTTATTCCCAGCTGCGTCCAAAATTAAAGGCATCGTAAAAGCAAAAATCTGAGCTCCAGCTTTTTTACGAGCAAGCTCGATTCCGGCAGTTATATTTCCCCATTGGTCTTGGCCACCAATTTGTAAAATACATCCCTTATTTTCATAAAGCCATAAAAAGTCTAACGCTTGTAAAATCATATAGGAAAATTCTGTATAAGTAATTCCAACATCTAATCTAGATTTTACGGTTTCTTTAGCTAACATATAATTTAGACTAAAATATTTTCCATAATCTCTTAAATAATCAATAAAATTAACATCTTTTGACCAATCATAGTTATTAACTACTTCAAAACCAAAAATATCTTCTACTTGTTTTCTTAAACCCAAGTAATTTTTTTCTAATTCTTCTTTAGTAATCATTGGTCTTTCACTATTAGGTTTAGGATCGCCAATTAAACCCGTTGCTCCTCCCACTAATAAAATTGGGTTATGGCCTTTATCAGCTAAACGTTTAGCCACTGAAAAGGATGAGTAATGTCCAATATGCATCGAATCAGCTGTTGGGTCAGTTCCAATATAGAAAGTAAGTCCTCCTTTGTTTATCATTTCTTCTAGTTCAGGACTACTAACATCAGCAATTAGTCCACGCCATTTTAATTCATCATATAATTTCATATCTAACTCCTTCCTGTGGAACCAATTCCACCTTGTCTTTCTTCAGTTATTTCCTCTTCATTATCAACAGTATAATATTTCATAAATATTCCTTGAGCAATTGCATCGCCAATATTTATTTTAAATATTTCATTACTGCTGTTTTCTATTTTTAATAAAACATGTCCTTCATTTTGCGGATTATTATAATAATCCGCATCAATTATTCCTACTTGATTCCTCATTTTTATTCCATATTTAAAGCCTAAAGAACTTCTAATAACAATCAGAAAAATCTCATCATCAGGAGAAATATACTTAATTCCTGTGGGAATAAGGACAGTCTCTCCAGGTAATAATTCATAGTTAATTAATGAATTTAAATCATAAGCTCCTGCTTTTTTAGTTTTTCTTCGCGGTAAACTATAATTATTATAAAGTTCTAAATCATCACTAATATCCTTCTTAAATTGTTCAAAACTTATTTTTTCGAATTTGCGCATATTTTTTCCCTTCAATAAAAAAATCATAAACTAAAGGACGATTTTAAACCGCGGTACCACCTTAATTCATGATTTCCATGCAACTTTAATCTTTAACGCAGATATACGTTTTAACTCCCGGAGTGTAAATCCATTCTTTGTTAACAAAATGATTATAGCAAAATATTATTTTTTAGTCAATCCAGATTCTCTATTTTTGATTTGCTCTCTTTGTCTAAGCAAAAATAATAATTCCATTCGTTTAGCATCACAACTAATATTTTTAACAATACTTTTAGAAATATTAGGCATTACTTTCATACTTTCTAAAACCGGTTTATAAGTATTCTCTTCTAGGACTTTTTGTGCGATTTTCTCACGCGCAAATCTCTTATTAGCGATAGTTTTGATTTGGTTATATTCTAAAGAATATTTAGCGGGATTAATATTATGTTCTACTCTTCTAACCCGATATAATGTTTCTATAAAAAGATCGACTGATATTGAATTTTGAAAATGTTTTTTTATATCTAAAACTATTTTTTCGATAATTGACGTATCCATAGGTGATATTTCTTTATTATCTATTTGGCTTAATAATTCTTTCAAGAAATCACTTTCAAAATCAAGGTTTAGAAATTCATATATTTTAATGATTTGATTTATAATTTTTTTTACCTTATTTTCGATTATTATTTCGGGTAAATTATTTTGAATATCCTTCTGATATTTTTTAAATAAATTAGTTATTTGAGAAAAACTATAATCTGACTTATAAGGTTCTAAATCGGCTATTTTTTTTGCTTTTTCTGCCAATTCTTCATTTAATCCGAACCAATCATAATTGTTTATCCATTTTTTACTATTAGGAGTCTTTTTGCGATCCCATGTCATATCAAATTCTAAGCAGCCTGTAAAACTTGATATTTCATCATTTATAAAACTAATAGCAGTTGCATGTCCATATTCTTTCTCGTCTGAAATCGGATAATAATATTTGACATGTGTTGGAATTTCTAAACTATTAGCTACTGCTGCGAAAATTCTGGCGTAACCTAAACAAACTATTTCTTCTGATTTTAAAACTTGATTTAAATCTCTAGATACGTAACTTTTACCTTCAGAGTTATTCTTGTATAATCTTTCTTTTAATAAATCGTATAGCAACATTAACTGATCCAACTTAGAAAAATTATATTGTTTAATTAATTCTTTTTCCTCTTCAATAATCTCTTGCGTTTCCATAAAATCCGAAAACAACACGTCTACCTTATTAAACTTGTATCTTATTTCTGGTTCCTTCATAAATTTAAATGTTTTTAAAATTTTAAAATTATCATAACTTATATCACTAAAATCTAATGTTAATCCATGTTTTAATGACTCTAAAAAAAACTGATATTCTTTAAAATCAACCAGACTTTCAAAAGTTATATTTACCCATAAAAATGAATCGATCTCAAAACTTTTTTCTTTTGCTTTTTTTATATTTTCTTTTTTCTGATTCAATTTATTAATTATTGAAGAATTACTGTTATAATCTGTATCTATGAATTCAGGCGATAAAATTTCGTCACCTATTAGACTTTCATAAGAAATCTCTTCTTCACAATTAGCTAAATTTTCCATTTTTGATTTTTCATCATTTAATAACATTGCAACATCATCAATATTCCTAGCATAAAGAATTACGCCATCGAATTCATAAATAATTTGTGGTTTTTCTTCCCTATTAAATATTATTTCTAATTTCATAATCTACATTTCTTTCTAATTCTATTATATAAAAAAATGCTCAAATAAGCAATTCTTTACAGATTACTAATTATTTTGTGTCAAGCTACTTTGTACAACCCCACCACCTGTTATTTTTTTTCAAAAGTTCAAATTTATAATATGACCCGGATTATCGTTTGCTTCGTAAGCTAGTGAGTAATCATTAGAAAAGCAATTGAAAGATAACGTCAGTAATAAGCGATCATTATATAGATAGTTTACATAATTTTATTTATCAGCTATCAAGCCTCCGACCACATTTATTTATTATCCATTTGTTAAAACCATATTAAAATAAGAATATAATAACTCATTGTTTTTAACGAATAAAAAACACATCCAAAATCGGATATGTAATTAAGCTTTTTTAGTAGTTTTTTTAGGTTTTACTACAGTAGGTTTTTTTACTTTTTCTAATTTTTCTGCTGTTCCATTAAGAAGTTCAATTGTTTTATTTCTAATGTCTTCAGCAGCTTTTTCTAGAATAGGCGTTCCTTTTTCAACTGCAAGAACATATAATTCTTCAGCTTTATTTTTTATTTGCTCTGCTTTTTTTCTAGCTATCGCTTGAATTTTTTCTTTATCTAAATCAGCCAGCTCATTTTTTAAGTCTGTAATCTTTTTAGAAATAGTATCTTTTACATCTTCTAATTCGATTTCTTTAACTTTTTCAGTTAGTTCATTTAATTTATTTGCTAAATCTTTTCGAGTTTCAGAACCTTTTTTTGGAGCAAATAATACTCCTAAACCTGCACCAATTAATATTCCAGTTAATAAACCTTTTTTTCTTCTAGACATAATCTTCGTCATCATCCTTTCCATTTTTTAAACCAAATATTTTGTTTACTACGCTTAATACTGAATCAATGATTTTGTTACTTAAATAGCCTAATTTTTCTGAGGCAAAGTTTACTAGCCCAAAAACATGATTTAATGAATCAATCTTTTCTTGGATGTTATCTGCTACTTTATTTATTTTATCTAATGTTATTATAAGTTTAATTCCTAAAATTATTACTATCACTAATAATATTATTAGAAGAAAATAAACAACGATTGGTAATATTACTCCTAATGCTTCCATTATTCTTCCTCTCTTTCTTCTTTATCTTCATACATAGAATCAATTAGATTAAATAAATCACTTTCCACTGTATCATCTACGTTTAAAGTCTTTTCATCACTAAATGGTTCATCTGGTAATTCATCATCTTCGACTTTTATTTTCGGAATTTTTTTAGTTAGATCTCTTTTATTTTCTTCCTCCATTAAAATTTCATCTAAGGTTTTTAATGAATCATCGTAATCTTTAGTATTTTCTTTTGTTTCTTCTATTTTTTTTGCAGGACTTTTTTTATCTTCGATTCCATAAGCTTTTTTTCTTACGGCATCTAAATCCGGCCCTTTTACTCCCATATCCGTTTTTACAATTATATCATCTTTACTATAATTTTGATCTAAAACTCCATAAACTGGTGAAATTATAGGCGTTGGTTTAAATGGTCCGCTAGGCTTTGCAGCTTTAGGCTTAGAATTATAAGATTCTCCCATTAAATCTCTACTTCTAAAATAATCACTCGACCTATTATGAATAGGTTCATCATTAAATAAATTAGAGTAATCTTTAGTATCCTGTTTTCTAAAAGTTTCAATATCTTTACTTCTTTTAAAAACGGGCTCCTCATCAAAATCTAAAGGAAAATTAAATGACGGCTCCGTACTCATCAATTCCCTTTCTGATATTTCTTCTCTAGGAATTTTTATTTCTTTAATCGTGTTTTCCTCTTTATATTTATTACTCTCTTTTACTGGTTCTTTTTTAGCCTCTTTTTTTGTGATTATTGGAAGTTCTTCATCTTCAATATCAAAAAGAACATCCTTTAGCTTTTTAAATACTCCCATTAGTATTACTCTCCTTAATTGATCAAATCTAAATCTGGAACATCATCGCCTTCGTAGGTATCATATTCTTGAATATACTCCAAGAAATTACTTTCCCCACTATTGGTTTTAAAGATATTTAACTTTTCTTCATTAAAGTTTAAAATATCTTCTCCCATCATGTTTTCGATGATATCATCATTATGTTTGATAGTTGATAAAATGATTATTGAATTGGTTATAGCTTCTTTTAAATAACTCTTATCTACTATTACTCCCTACTACTAGTAACTGTACTGTAGAG
>CAZFQF010000017.1:6150-13093 GCA_964520725.1 uncultured Muribaculaceae bacterium
AACATTATTATAAGTAATATTTTTACTAATATAGCTGATTGTATTTTCTTTATATTCATTTTTGACTTTATTATAATAACTAATTATATCAACGTACATATAATATTTGATTTCTTTTTTAATAATTATCTCATTAAAATTATCGGTCTCTTTTGCTGTCAAGTCAGTTGGTAAGTAATATTTATAACCTTTGCGATATTGATTGCTTAGTTTTAATTTACTAGTCTGGACTTCGGTAATTAAATCTGAAACTTCTGATTGTTTTATATTTGTACAACCGGTTGATACTAAAAGTATAA
The DNA here is from genome assembly GCA_964520725.1 of uncultured Muribaculaceae bacterium. Taxonomy (GTDB): domain Bacteria; phylum Bacillota_I; class Bacilli_A; order RF39; family UBA660; genus DUUS01. The sequence continues at coordinate 6,450 of CAZFQF010000017.1, forward strand.
ATACTATTAATAATATTTTTTTCATATCTTTCTCCTACTTAGTTTATTATAACAAAATCCTTATAATTTTGAAATGTTTTTCGTTGCATGTAAATAATTAATAGTTTCACCTAATAAGGTAAACTTTTTTTCATATTCAGTCTCGATGTTAGGAATTTGAGTTTTATGTAAATCTAAAGAAACATCTTTTAAAATATAGCCATTATTACTTAAAGATACTAATGAATAAGCAAATAAGGCTTTATTATCAGTTTTTTGGTAAATATTAATTTCTTTAGTAAATAATTTTTCATAATTATTTAAAAAACCAGCACTAGTTAATCTTCTTTTCTCATGTCTGGTTTTTGGCCAAGGATCTGAAAAATTTAAATATAAAGCTTTAATTTTAATTTTTAGATATTCATTTATTTCTTTGGCATCTAAACACATGAATTTTAAATTATCTGGTAATTCACCGATTTTTTCTAAAGCTCTTACCATTACCGATTCATACTTTTCAATTCCTACAAAATTAGTATTAGGATATTTTTTTGCCATTCCAATAATAAAATCTCCTTTTCCCATACCAATCTCAATTGAAACAGGATTGTTGTTAGCAAATGTTTCATTATTTAACTCTTTAATTACTAAGGAATGAGTATTAACTATTTCCTTAGCATTCTTGATATTTCTTAATCTCATAAATTCTACTCCTTTATTAAACTTTTTCCCTACTCCACATATAATAGTTTAGAGGTGAAGTTATGAAAAAAGATCGAAACGCTTTTTTCTCTGAATATGGATTTAATAGCGTAAATACTGGGGGCAATCCTAACATGATGATGCCAAATGCAATGCCTAACATGATGCCAAATCAACAAGTTAGTGCAAACTCAAATTTTTATGCTGGGCCACCAATTAATCAAGGCATGAATCCTGGCATGAATCAGGGTATGAATCCAAATATGAATTCTGGCATCCCATCAGATATTGATTCTCGTTTATCAAAAATTGAAAGACAATTAAATCGTCTAGAAACAAGAATTAATAAAATTGAAGGAGATACTGGTCAAATAGGTTCTTATCCGGAAACTGATTATAATTATTCAAATTCTATGTATATGGTTTAATTATTTTTCTTTAAATTGAAACTTACCAAAAGTAAGTTTTTTTATTATTTTTTTTATTGCATTAGTACCAAAAATCTCTTGCGGAATTTGCATCTTCCAACTGATTCCTAAATAAATTATTCCCCCAATTATTGAATTAATTAAGACTAGCTTTATTGCTGATGAACGGCGAAAAACATTAAATGGCAAAAAGTTATTAATAATAACTAAAACTATTACCATTACCAAACTTGGAACTAATATTTTTAAAGTTTTTCTATAAGTCTCTAGATAATTAGATGTTTTTTCTTCTCCAATTGCTCTAAGGCCAATATAAATCGAAAGACTATAACTAATAAAGGTAGCAATAACAGCTCCATAATAAGCACCTAATTTTAGATGATGAAATGCAAACATTAATGGGACTTCTAATATTAATTTAGTTAAAAACCCATAAATTGAAGATTTATAAACAGCTTTATACTTACTTAGACTTTGTAAGATAGTAGAAACTACCATATAAATATTTCCAACTAGCGCATTAAATATCATAATTCTTAAAATATTTCCCCCATAAGGATTAGTATTATAAAATAAAGTCCAAACAGGCGTTGCTAGAATTGATAAACCAATCGTAAGCGGCATTGATACATAAATCATTATTTGTAATGATTTATTAATTTTATTATTTAAATCTGTCCAGTTTTTTGTTGCGTATGCCTCAACTATTGAAGGAATTAAAGTAACTGTCATTCCCATCGCTATAGAGTTAACAATCATACATATTTTACTTCCCCAAGTAGATATAACACTTGTAATAAACTCAACATTCTCAGCCGATAATCCTAGATGATTTAAAGTTCTTAAAATTAGAACCATATCCGCAAAAGTATAAATATTTCCAACTAAATTAATAATTATAAAAGGTAATGCATATATTCCGATTTTTTTAATAATTTCTTTATTAGTAATTTTATCTTTTGGATAATCTTTATCTAAATTTAAAGCTTTTTTATTTTTATTAATACTTCGTTTTAAATAAAGGTATGCTACTAATCCCCCAATAAAAGCTCCTGATACTGCAATTCCCACCGCTAAGGTTAAACTTGAATTTAAAACTTTATAAGCTAAGTAAGATCCCATTAAAATTACAAAGATTCGAACTATTTGCTCGATTAAATTACTATTTGAGGGTGGAGTTATATAATTATGTGCTTGTAAATAACCTTTAGTAACACTTAAATGAGGAACGACTAGAACGGCAAAAGATACACATCTAATTACAAAAGTTACATCAGTTATCGTATTTCCACCTGATAAATTTCCTAAAATTAATATTGCTAGTTCTTCAGCAAAAATAAATAAAATAATAAAAGCTCCCACAGAAAAATAACCAATATATTTTTTGCCAAGACTAAAAGCTCTAGTTTTGGCTTCGTTCATTCCCAGAGCGTTATATTCACTAATTATTTTACTAATAGCACTTGGAATTCCGGCTGAAGAGATACTTAAAAATATTAAGTAAATATTATAAGCGTAACTGTATAACGCGCCTCCTTTTGACCCAACAATTCCATAAAATGGGACAACATAAATCATCCCTAATATTTTAACTAATATTACTGATGCTGTTGCAATAAATGTTCCTTCAATAAAACCGCTCTTCTTCACTTGACCTCACCTATAAATCTATATATATTACCATAGCTGTAAAACAATATATTTGTTCTTCTCCATTAATTGTTATTGCAACGTTATATTTAATATCAACAACTTCTTCAATTCCAGCGAGAAAACTATTTATTGATGATTCCAAATCTTTTTCGTGAGATTCATCAAATAATTTGACTTTCATATCATCCTCCTTTATCATGAGAATAACATAAAAAGTAGGACAAAAAATGTCGATTATATTTCTTTTAACACTAGAAGTGATATATAAATTATACCAAATAGTAATAAAAAAGCGAGATATTCCGATATTTTTTTGACATTTCCTTTGCAACGTAAGTATTTAATAAAAAAACAAGTATTTAATACCTGTTTAAAATTTATGACCACATGATACACAAAACTTGCTTAGTACATCGTTAGGATTACCACACTGTGGGCAAAATTTTTGAGTTTGCTGAAAGTTGAAATTAGAAGTTGAAACCACTTCGGGATTAACAACTGGCGGCTCAAGAACTGGAATATCACTATTTTTTATATTGGTTGTTGCCTCATTGATAACTGGTTCAATATTATCAACTACTTCAATATTATTTTCAATAGGCATGTTTTCTTCTACTAACAATACTTCTGGTTCTTTATTTAATTCTAAATTATCTATGTTTGGTGTTGCCGGGGGAGTATCTTGGACTAACATCGGAATTTCAAAAGCATTTATGTTTGATTCAAGAGAATTATTTTGTAATTGAGATTTATTAACCGGAGATTCAATCATCCCCTCTGGTTTTACTAATATTTCGTTTTCAGATATAACTTCATTCACTGGTGTTGCAAGGATTGGTTCTGGAGCTACTGCTGATGAATTCATCTGAACTTCTAATGAAGGCAATTCTTCAAACTCATTAGATTTTTCAACTAAAGGAACTTCTGTTTCCGCACTAACTGCAGGAGTAGCCATTAAAAATTCGGGGCTCCCTACTGATTGATTTTTTAGAGAATTATCAATAGTCTGTAAATTTTTATCATTTAAATCAGAGAGAGGATTATTTCCTTCTTCTTGATTAAAATTTGCTTTTGATGAAAAGGCTAATATTAAAATAAAAATCGGGGTAAAGAACACTAATCCTAAACTAAATAAAACGCTTTTTCCGAATTTTTCTCCTAATTTATAATTTGCATAAATCACACCAATTCCGTTAGCAACAGGAACAATTGAAAGCCATCCAGGAATTCCAACTATTTCAAATAAGACCCAAACGTTATAAACTGGAATTAAGGAAATCCAACCGCTTTTTCCACACTTGGTAAATACTTTCCATAATCCAACTAGATATAAAATATATATAATACCTACTCCGATAATATAAGTTGATATAATAGCTAAAATTGTCTCTATTCCTGCGCCTCCTAGTAATGATAACGCATCAAATGTTTCCATAACTCTTTACTTCCCTTCTATTATTAAATACATTATAACATAATCCGACAAAATGTAAATTTATTTTATTAAATTGCTATTATAGAAAAAATTTTATATAATGTTAATTAAAGATATACAATTATGAAAGGATTAAAATTATGAAAGAAGAAGTTAACGAAATTTTAGATTTAGAAGATACTTATGAATATTCACAAGAAGAGGTTCAAGCTATTTTAAATGCCGAAAGAGATAAAATAATCTGCCAAAGTTGTGGAATGACTTTATATGATGAATATCGTGGATCAAATATTGATGGTTCATTATCAGATGATTATTGCGGTTATTGTTATCAAAATGGTAATTTCGTAGAAGAAATGACAATCGAACAAGCAATTCAAAAATGTATTGATTCTGTTGATAACTCAACAATTACTAAAGAAGAGGTATATAGATTCGCTGTTGCTAATTTTCCAAAATTAAAAAGATGGCAACAATAATTATCGTAAATAATTTAAAATGACCTTTTGAAGTTTTAAAACGGCTGAATCTTTATAATAATTAAATTGATTGATGGCCCAATCATTTAAAAAATAAGTAATAATCTTGATTCCTGAAAAAGGAATTTTTTTCTTTTCTAAAACTTGTCCTAAAACTCCTAAATCATAATCGTAAATAAAGATATTTAATTTTAAAAGTTTATTATCTAAACTAGGATAAAATTTTTCAGAGGTTGCAACTGATTTTTTATGGTAATTATTATTAGTAAATTTAATTGTATCGATAATTTTTTTATTTAAATCATCATTAGTCAAAAAAATATTTTTGTTTTCAATATTCATTTTACTAAAATCAATATCTGCTTGAGTAACACACTCAGCAATAATAATATCTAAAAAGTTTAATGAATACCCAGGTTTAGCCCCAGCAACTCCACAACTTATAATCTCACTAATTTCGTATTTCATTATCAAATAAGTTAATGAAACTGTAATATTTACTTTACCATATCCAGTTAATAAGATATAAAACTCTTTATTCTGGTACTCACACTGATAAATCTGATATTCTTTACTAATTAGTTCATAATCTACCTCTTTTAATAATAAGTCAATATAACTTATTTCGGGAAATAAAAATGCAGTCATGATCATCACCTGCTTTATTATACGTATTTATCTTAAATTGGGTGATTAACTCATATATTTATTAAGGAGGAACGCTTATCGGAAAATATAACTATCAAAAAATGAGTAATTCAGAAATAAATAATATTATTGAAAAGTGTAGTATCTGCATTCTTGGAATCTCGGATTGTAATTATCCCTATTTAATCCCAATGTATTTTAAATATGATTCAACTCATGATAATCCTTTCTTTATTTTGGAAAGTAAAGATACGGGTCAAAAAATCAGATATTTAAATAATAATAGTAAAGCAACTATCTTTATTCAGTATAATGAAACTGATTGTTATAAAACTATTTTTGCGATTGGAAAAGCATATTTATGTGAAATTAATGATCAAGAATTTTCAGAGATGCTTAATATTAAAATCTGTGTTAAAGAAATAAGTGGACGAATATACTATAAATAATTTTTTTAAAATTTAGGATTAAATTTACAACCTTAATTTATCCATGTTATAATTAATCAAGGTGGTAAAATATGAAGAAAAATAAAAAGTTAGAAATAATGAGAGAAATTGAGGATATTATTATAGAACTAGATGGAATAAGCGAAATTGATATTTTAAAAAGTGGAATTAATATGGGTGATTATATGAATCCTTCTGAAGAAACTTTAGAAAAACTTAGAATATACCGTGATTCTTTGAGAATTGAAGATAGAAGGAGGTTTACTTATGGGAAATAGAAAAGACGGAATAAAAGTTAAAAACTTAGACGGAATGCATAAATTAATGCCTCATCTAAAGCCTTATCGGGCAGATTCTGATGTTTATATTAATAAAAAAATCGATGTTACTAATTTAGTCAAATATTATGAAAATCAAAAAAAGAATGGTAATGTGAAAATTACCTACTTCCATTTGTTTTGTACGGCAACAGCAAGATTAATTTATGAAAGACCACTATTAAATAGATTTATTATTAATAAAAATTTTTTTGATCGTAAAGAAGTAACTATTTCCTTTGTTGCTAAAAGAGATTTTACTGATGAATCAGAAGAAAATCTAACCGTTATAAAAGTTAAAGAAAATGATAATTTATTTTCTTTGAGTGATAAAATTAGCAAGAATGTTAAAAGTGTTAGAGAAAGCCGATTAAATGATGCTGATGAGTTTATTACAACAATGGGAAAATTACCGAAATTTATGAGAACGTTATTAATAAAGGCACTAAAATTTGCGGATAATCATGATTTGATACCAGAATCTTTAACAAGTAATTCTATCTATCATTCTACAGTTTTAATGTCTAATTTAGGAAGTATTAAATGTGGAGCAA
>CAZFQF010000018.1:0-2209 GCA_964520725.1 uncultured Muribaculaceae bacterium
CAATTGTTTTAGTTGGTGGTGCAACTGCTCTAGTAGGAGATCCAAGTGGTAAAAAGGATTTAAGAAAAGTACTTACTAAAGAACAAGTTGAATATAATAAAAAAGAAGTAAAAGAATTAGTTAAAAGATTTTTGAGATTAGACGGTGAAAATCCAGGCATTATAGTAGATAACTCAGACTGGATTAATAAAGAATCATATATTGATTTTATGAGGAATGTGGGGATTCATTTTAATGTTAATAAAATGCTCTCAACAGATTGCTATAAAAAAAGACTTGAACAAGGGGGATTAACTTTTCTAGAAATGGGATATATGCTGATGCAGGCATATGACTTTGAATATTTAAATCGAAAATATGACTGTTTATTACAAGTCGGAGGTTCAGACCAATGGGGCAATATGATTGCAGGAGTAGAACTAACAAGAAAGTTAGATTTTATTAACGAAACCAAAAATAGAGACTTGCAAGCATTAACTTGTCCTTTATTAGTAAAAGCTGATGGAGAAAAAATGGGAAAAACTTCAAGTGGCACATTATGGGTTTCTAGGGAAAAAACTACTGTTTATGACTTTTATCAAATGTTTATCAATTCTTACGATGAAGACGTTGAAAGATTATTAGCATTTTTTAGTGATTTGAAAATATCAGAGATTAAAAAAATGTGTCAAGAAGATATTAGAATGGCTAAAAAAGTTATGGCTTTTGAGGTAACTAAACTAGTTCATGGAGAAGAAGAAGCAACTAAAGTAAAAGTAGCTAGTGAAGAGATATTTAGTAATGCTAGTAACAAAGTAGAAGACCTTCCTACTAAGGAAGTGAATTCACTTTTATTAAAATCCGAAAATAATATTTTAGATATATTATTAGCTGCTAAAATAGTCACCTCAAAATCAGAAGCAAGAAGGCTAATAGAGCAAGGTGGAATTTCCATTAATAATGAAAAAATTAATGATTCAAATCTTACTATTACCGAAAAAAATTTGATAGAAGGTTCTTTATTAATTCAAAAAGGAAAAAAAATCCATATTAAAGTAAAATTTGATATACTTATTCCAGGTGATTAATTTTGAAATTAGAAAAAGAAATAACAGTTAGAGTGAATTGTACTTACGATTTGTTACATAATGATTTAATTAATAAGGGATTTAAAATAGTAGAAGAATATCAAGTTAATGATATTTATTTAGCTCCAACTTCTATTAATATTGAAAGTTGTTCTGTTTTCGAAATTTTACAATCTTGTATTCTTTTAAGAGATATTGTTGGGATTACTAAAAAGCTTGTTTATAAATATAAAAAATATAATGAATCAAATGAAATATTAGAACAAGGTAAGGTACAATGTGTCGTTGATAATATCGAAGATTCATTAAAATTTATGGAAAAAATCAATTATAAAAATATATTTACAGTTGAAGATAAGTGTATTGTTTATTCTAATAATGAAATTGTGTTAGTAGCCCAAATAGTTAATGATAAATATATCTTTATTGAAATAGAAGATACAAATGAACATACAAATAAAGTATATAACAACGTTGAAGATATGAAAAAAGATCTTACAGAATTAAAATTAGATTGTGATTTTTCAAATTATTCTGTTAGAAAAGCAGAAATCATTTTTAAAGATAAATATCGAAATAATTGAAAGGTTAATTAAATATGATAGATATAATTGAATATAATTCAAAATATGATGAAGAAGTTAAAGATTTGCTAGTAGAACTACAAGAATATATTGCTATGATAGATAAAGAAAAATATAATATTTTAACGCCAAAATATCGAGAAGAATGTTTTAAAGATAATTTGGAAGAAATTGAAGAAAACCAAGGTAAAATGTATCTTGCAAGTATCAATAACGAAATAGTGGGTTTTATTATTGGTATAATTATCCCAGCTGAAAACAGTTATGAATTTAAGGCACCTAAAGGTGGTAAAATTACTGAATTAATAGTATCTAAAAAATGCCGGGCTAAAGGAATTGGCCAAGCTTTGTTAAATAAAATGGAAGAACATTTTAAAAATCTAGACTGTAAAAGAATTCTAATTGAAGTCTTTGAATACAACGAAGTGGCAAAAAGTTTTTATGATAAAAATAAATACTTTAATAGATGCCGAGATATAATGAAAAAAATAGATTAAAGATAAGTTGCGCCATATTTTATTTGTATAAGTTGCGCCATATTTTATTGGCATTGCTTTA
>CAZFQF010000018.1:2219-12789 GCA_964520725.1 uncultured Muribaculaceae bacterium
ATGGAAAAATTAGATTTATTATATGAGAAATTTAATGCTTTAGATTTAGAATTTGAAAAAGCTACGACACCAGAAGAATGTATGGTTTTATATGAAAGATATGAATCATTAAGAAGTGAAATACACGATTTTAAAAAAGCAGAAGAAATTAGAGAAAAAGAAATAGAGCGAATTAAATCCAATATTGATGATAAATCAAAAGGATTTTTTTCAAAAATGTTTTTTAATAAAGGATATTGTAATAAACATTTAGAATATTTAAAATCATATAACCCTGAAGATGTTGTAAACATTGATGATGTTGAAAAAAGAAAGAAAAACTATTCTTATTTAAGAAAAATATTAAAACTTGCCAATCCTTATAAATTTAAAAAAGTTAGAAGGATAGAACCTCCTAAAGGGGTACCTATAATTTATACGCCATCGCATGGATTCAAAGATGATTTAATAAATTCAATGATAATGATTAATGATCCAGCCTACATTTTATTCGGAAGTATCGACCAATTTTATTACACTATTGACGGAATTTTAGCTAATATGTTTGGTGTTGCAATAGTTGATCGTGACGATAAATTAAGTAGAGATGCTTCATTACCAAAAATGCAAAGAGCAATGAGTTTTGGAATTAATGCAATAATTTTTCCTGAAGGAGCCTGGAATTTAACAGATAATGAATTGATAATGAAATTATTTCCTGGTTTTTATAGATTAGCAAAATTAACTGGAGCGATGATAGTGCCAGTTGTAACTCATATTGTCGGAAAAAAATGCTATGTAATTCAAGATAAAGCAATTGATATTAGTAAATATGAAGAGAATGAAGCAAGAGAAATTCTTCGTGATACCTTAGCAACTCTAAGGTGGGAACTTATGAGAAAATATTCTAACTATTCACACATTCCTCGTAGTAAGTTAGAAAAGAAAAAAAGTTTAAAAGAACAATGGGAAGACCAAAAACAGAAGTTAAAAAAACAAGTAAAATATTATATTGAAGAAAAAGAAATAAAATATCCTTATAAAGACAAAAGTATAGTCTCAGAAGAAGAAGTTTTTGCACCTTTAGATAATATTAAACTTACCCAATCAAATGCTTTAATATTATCAAAAACTAGAAATAAAAAAAAATAGGTACTGTCATATCTTGTGTAAATTATATTTTTGGGATATAATTAAGTAATATAGAAGACAACTTGCTAACAATTATTAATTCATATTATAAAGGAAGTGTAATTTATGACTGGAATGCTTTTACCTACTTGTTCTATCTTTTTTTCGTGTTTACTTTTAATTATTTATTTTTCAAAAAAAAGATTGAATTTAATAGAAAATAAAATTTACTCAATAATGTTGATAGTTTCATTTATTGATAGTTGTTTAGTTACAGTATTACAATTATTAGGCTATAAAATATTAAGTGATTTAGCTATTGAAATAATAAACAAAATAGATTTTATTCAGATAATTATTTTTAATACTTGCTTATTTTTATATACATTTTTAATCACGATTGGTAAAACAAATAATAAGTTATTTAAGAAAGTATTTATTATAACAGTTTTGATTAATATTATTGGTATAATAAGCATGTTACTTTTAAAAGTAGATGCAATGATTATAAGTGCAGATAAAATGACTGTTGGTGGGAGTTGTGTTAATGTAGTTTATGCTACTTGTACAATATTTATATTTTCTTCTTTATTTATTTCACTGTTTAATTTCAAAAAAATAAGTAAAAAACATATTCCTTTATTTATTCATATAGTTTTAACAATAATGTTATTAATTATTTATAGTATTAATCCATATTTAATTATTATTTCTATTACTTTTACTTTTATTAATTATGTAATGTATTTTACGATTGAAAATCCTGATATAAAGATGCTAAGAGAAGTAAGTCTTGCTAAAGATCAGGCTGAAAAAGCCAATCGGGCTAAGTCAGATTTTATAACAAATATGAGCCATGAAATAAGAACCCCGCTTAATGCAGTTATTGCTTTTAGTAGAGAAATTGAAAATGAAGAAAGTTTGGAAGATGCCAAAGAAGATGCACGGCAAGTCGTAAAAGCGGGTAAAATTTTGCTAGAAACTATTGGAGGAATTCTTGATATTTCAAAAATCGAATCTGGTAAAATGGAAATCACTGAAAATATTTACGAAACTAAAAACTTATTTAATGCCGTGGTAGATTTAATTAATATCAAAATGAAAGAAAAAGATTTAGAATTTAATGTTAAACTTGCCAAAGATCTACCAGCATACTTATATGGAGATAAAAGCACCATTCAAAAAGTACTAATTAACCTTTTAACAAATGCTTACAAATATACAAACAAAGGAAAAGTCGATTTTACGGTTGATTGTATAAATCAAAATGGAATATGCCGATTAATCATGGCGATAGAAGATACTGGTCGAGGAATTAAAACTGAAGATATAGATAAACTATTTACTAAATTTAATCGTTTAGAAGAAGATAAAAATACAACAAATGAAGGAACAGGTTTAGGTTTGGCAATTACTAAATCTTTAGTGGAAATGATGGGCGGAAAAATTACTGTTCAAAGTGTTTATGGTAGTGGGACTAAATTTACTGTTGCGTTAAATCAAACTATTAAGACCGAAAAAAATTTAGAAATTAATCAAAATTTATCTAATAATCTTAAATCTCAAAATATGGATAATACCCAAAATAACGATTTTAGCGGAAAGAGAATATTAGTTACGGATGATAATAATTTAAATTTAAAAGTTGCAGAAAAATTACTTAAAAAGTATAACTTAAATGTAACTATATCAGATAGTGCTAAAGATACAATAACCAAAATAGATCGTGGTGAAAAATATGATTTACTTTTAATGGATATCGAAATGCCAACTACAAATGGAATAGAACTAATGAAAGAATTAAAAGGGAAGGGATACCGCATTCCAATTATTGCTTTAACAGCTAATGCAACAAGTGGAGATAGAGAAAAATATTTAAATCACGGATTTGATGAATATATTCCTAAACCCATAGAAATTGAAAAATTAGAAGAAATATTAAAATTTTTCTTAGGAAATAGCTCTAGTTCTAAATCAAATTTAGAAGAAAAATCAAGAATTGATTGGTCCAAAGAACCTATGACAATTTTTGATGCTACTAGAGAAATAAATATGAAAGAAGAAATTGATAACTATATTAATAGCTCAGAAGAAATAACTGCTGAAAAGAAAACTGAAATTGTTACTCAGTTACTTCCTAAATCTGAAAACACTAAAAAACAAAAGATAGATTATTTAAAAAGTAAGGGTGGAGATATAAAAAAAGCTCTAGAAACCTTAGGAGATATCGAATTTTATAATGAAACCCTAAATGAATTATATAATCAGATTCCTAATAAATTAAAGAAACTAGAGGACTTTAAAGATATTAAAGATATGCCTAATTATGCTATTGAAGTTCATGCTTTAAAAAGTGATCTTAAAACAGTCGGCTTTTATGATTTAGCTGAAAAATATCCATTTAAACATGAAATGGAAAGTAAAAATAATAATATTGATTTTATTATCAATAATTTTGAAGATTTAAAGAAAGCTATTAATGAGATCAGAGAAGTTTATAAAGAATATTTAGGAAAATAATGAAATAATTTGAATATTGACCTCTTAATTTAAAAAAATTAAGAGGTTATTTAAGTATAACCGTTTTTATACTTGTATAAATTTAAAATAAATGATAGAATGTTTTCTATTGTGGTCTATACTTGCAAATAATAGAGGTGCAGCCAAAAAAACTTAGTACACTCTCGAAAATTTTAATTTTTAAAACTATGCTTCAAAATTTTTTTGTGGATTTTTTGCGTTTAAGGAGGAAAAAATGAACATTAGCGAAAAAGATTTAAATTATGAAAAAAAGAAACTTGAATTTGTAACTACTAAAGTAAAAGAAGAATTATCTATTTTAGGTCAAGAAATAATGGGATCGGAAGAAAAGAGATTAGAATTTGGTAAATATTTATGGGATGAAAAAGCATCCTTTGACCCTGCGGAAATGCAGACTTTATTAACTAATGATGAATTAGAAGGATTTTTCTTAATACAAAAACAAAAATATTTTCAAAAACTATATAACATTCAAAGAAGTCCATATTTTGCGTCGATTATTTTTGAAGAAGAAAATAGTAATAATAGTGAAGAAATATATATTTCGATGACCTATTTGACTAAAGAAAACCAAAATATTTTATATGATTGGCGAAGTCCAATATGCAATATCTTTTATGATTATGAACCAGGATATTGTGAGTATAATGTTCCCGATGGTATCATAAAAGGAAATCTAAAAAGAAAACGTCAGTATAAAATAGAAAATAATCAACTACTTCGAGTCTTTGACAATTCGATTAATATTGATGATGAATTACTCCAAGAAGTGTTGGCCGGCGAATCATCAGATAAGATGAAAAACATTGTTAATACCATCCAAAGTGAACAAAATAGCATCATCCGAAACTTAAAAGATAAAAATTTAATTGTTCAAGGAATTGCAGGAAGTGGTAAAACCAGTGTTGCTCTTCACCGGATAGCCTTTTTACTTTACCGAATGGAAAATCTTTCCTCAAAGAACGTCTTAATATTTTCACCTAATCAAATTTTCACCGAATATATCTCAAATATCTTACCAGAATTAGGGGAAGATAATACCTTACAAACCACTTTTCAAGACTACTTAAAAGCGATGATTAATGAATATAAAAATGTTGAATCTTTTCCGGATTTTATTTCGAGATATTATAAAGGGAATGAACATCTTAATGAGTTAACTAAATACAAACAAAGTGAAGAAATAATAAAAAATCTTGAAACTTACGTTAAAGATTATGTAGAACAGGCAAAATTTACTAAAGGAATTACTGAACACTTTTTTGAATATAGCTCTAGTGAACTTAATGAATTATTAAAAAATCGTTATAGTAAGTTTCCAATATTTGATCGAATTCCGGCCATCGCTAATAAATTATCCGAAACCAATTACAATGGTTCAAAAAAATATGCCAAAACGTATGCGAGACTCTTAAAAGAAAGTGCAAATTATGTTAAAGATTATAAAAAAATATATCAAGGTTTTTATTTAAGTAAGTTTTGTAAATATAAATTAACAGAAAAAGAAATTGATAATTTTATTAAAAGAAAAGAAATCTTATATGATGATGCCTTATTACTAGTTTATTTAAAAGGATTATTAGAAGGATTTAAATATGAATCATATATTAAAGAAGTTGTGATTGATGAGGCTCAAGATTATAATAAATTACAGTATTTAATTATTTCTAAAATATTTAAAAAAAGTGGATTTACAATTTTAGGAGATGTTAATCAAACAGTAAATCCTTATTATAAATATAGCAACTGGGACAGTATTATAAATATTTTTGGAGGTAAATATATTGAGTTAAATAAGAGCTATCGATCTAGTAGTAATATTGTGCAGTATACTAATAAAATCTTAGGAATAAATAATACTTGTGCTATTAGAAGAGGGCAGGAAGAACCAGTAAGATTTCAAAAATACGATAAAAACTTTATTAATAATTTACAAGATAATATCAAATTACTTAAAAAGAAATATAAATCGATAGCAGTAATAACTAGAAGTGATAGCGATGCTCAAGATATCTATGAGAACTTAAAAAATACCGGAATTATTTACTTATCAAGTCAAAGTTCAGATTTTGTTAAAGATTTAGTAGTAATTCCCGCTTATATGGCTAAAGGATTGGAATTTGATAGTGTTATCTTAATTAATAATCCAGTGTGTCCTTTTACCGAAAATGATAAAAATTTATTATATGTTGCTGCTACTAGAGCCCAGCATGAATTAATTATCTATGAATAAAAAAGAAAGGATTAAATTTAAATATCAATAAAATTTATTTATTAAAAAAATTCTTTTTCGATGTTTAAGTTAAAGGAGTTAAACTAGTATGAAAACATTAATTATTAATGGTTCTCCAAGAAAAAAAGGAGATACTGCAAGCTTAATAAATGAAATGAAAAAATATCTAAAAGGAGATATTACCGAAATATCGGCTTACTATGATGGCATAAAACCATGTATCGACTGCAGATATTGTTGGAAAAACCCTAAATGTGCAATAAATGATCAAATGAATTTAATATATGCAGATGACTTTGATAATGTAGTTGTTGCCTCACCCGTATACATATCTGGATTACCTGGCCCTTTAATTAGTTTAGCAAGTAGACTACAAGTCTATTATGCGTCCAAAAGATTTTTAAATCAAAAAATAGAACTTCAAAAAAAAGATGGTATTTTAATTTTAGTTAGTGGAGGAGACGGAGGACCTGAAAATGCGATTCAAGTAGCCAAATGGATGTTAAAAAAGATGAATGCTACTTATAATGAAGAAAATTTTGTTTTTTCATTAAATACAGATAAACTTCCAGCATCAAAAGATCTTCAAGCACTTCAAATAATAAAAAAAGTATCTTTAAAGTTGAACGAAAAAATTACGAAATAATTAATAATGTCAAAAATCTTTATAATAGATAAAAATATTTTTAAATAAAGTTAATATTTTCAAATAATATGATATAATTTTTAATAGGTGGTAAATATGAAAACACAACAAAAAAAAGAAAAAATCAGTAAAATAAAAGAAGTAGAAGAAACAAAAGAAATAATTCTAGAAGAGAAACAAAAGAAGGCTAATAAAGATATTTTTCTAGATTATATCCCATATTTAATCATCATTATTGTCGTTATAATTATTAGGACATTTATTGCTACTCCTGTCAGAGTAAATGGTTCTAGTATGGATACAACTTTAAAAAATGGGGAAACAATGATTCTAAATAAACTTGGAATGAAAGTTAAAGGAATTAAAAGATGGGATATTATTGTAATTAAAACTGAAACAACTTATTTAATTAAAAGAGTTATTGCCTTACCAGGTGAATCTATAAAGTATGAAGAAGGGCAGCTTTTTATCAATGATGTTCTTACTGAAGATAAGTATTCTAAAACTTTAACTGAAGATTTTGAAGAAGTTAAAGTTGGAAAAAACGAATACTTTGTAATGGGAGATAACCGTTTTGTTTCGCAAGATAGTAGGATAATTGGGGCCGTAGATAAAAGTGAAATAAAAGGTAAAACTAATATTATAATCTTTCCTTTAGATCGGTTTGGAAAAGTAAAATAATGAATATTTATTTAATTAAATCATTTTCTATTCGTTTATTAAATGAAGAGTTAGCAAAAATAACAATGGGGGCAGCAAATATAGTTCGGATGAATATGGAAGAGAGTTCTATCGAGGATGTCTTATCAGAATGTTCTTACTATTCATTATTAAACGAACATAAATTTGTGATTGTTGATAACTTTAAAGTCGGAAAAGAAAATAGTAAAATTGAAGAATATATTAATAATCCTAATCCAGATGCTACCTTAATATTAATAACTGATAATATTGATAAAAGAAGTACGGTTTATAAAATCATTAATACTAAAGGAAACATAATATTAATTGAGGAAATAAAAGATATTAGTAATAAAATAAATAGTTATTGTAAAAACAATGATATTGCAATTGATTATTTAGCAATTAATAAACTACTTGAAAATAATCTTGATAATTATGATTTAGTTCTAAATGAAATTGATAAAATAAGTATTGCAACTAAAAAAATAACGGTTTTAGAAGCTCAGAAATATTCTAGTAAATTAATTAAAGATGAAAACTTTGGATTTTGCGATGCCGTTATCAGTAAAGATTTTAAAAAATTAGAAAATTATTTTAATGAATTTGTTCTTTTGAAACAAGAAACAGCTCCATTTATTTCTCTACTAGCCGGACAATATCGTTTAATGTATAGTATAAAATTTTTAGCAGGAAGTAGCGAAGAAATTGCTAAAACTTTAGAAGTTCATCCGTATCGAATAAAATTAGCTAAAGAAAAATCATTAAATTATTCGTTAAAAGAACTAGAAAAGAAATTATTAGATTTGTGTGATTTAGATTATAAGACTAAGACAACAAATATTGATAAATACCTTTTATTAAAAATATTTTTATTTAACATTTAAAAAACCTATAAAATTTTTATAGATTTTTTATTTTAATAATTCTTTAACTTTTCCCGTATTTTTAAAATTCAGTTTAGCAATATCTTTAAGTTTATCAAAACCGTATCTTTGAACAATCATTGCACCTTGTTTATCAACTTCCAAGCCTGCTCCTTTTTTTAAGAAAATATTTAAACTATTTCCTAGTTTTTCAAATTCTTTAATAAAAATATAGCGACTAATAATTGAAGCAGCAGCAACGCTCAGACATTTATCTTCGGCTTTGGTTGTAAAAGTAATTTTTGTACACTTTTCGGTTGCATCTTTAATATAAGCAAAATAATTTCGCGGATAACAGAACTGGTCAACAACAATATATTTATAATTAAAATTATCTTTTTTTAATAAAGCACATAAAGCTTTATTGTGCATGATCGCTTTAATTTTATTCATATTAGTTGGATTATCATTATACTCTTTATTAGTTAAAATATTATTAACATGAGGAATATTTTTAATTAGAACGGGAGCAATCTTCATGATTTTATCATCAGTTAATTTTTTTGAGTCTCTAACTCCCAAATCATAAAGTAGATTCATATGTTCTTTACCAACATAAGCAGCAGTAACAATGATTGGGCCGAAATAATCGCCTGTTCCAACTTCGTCAGATCCAATAGTCGGAACTCCAATAAATCTTGTATCTTTCTCTTCTTCCTTTTTTTCTTCTTTTTGATTAAGTTCTTCATCAATGTCGCGATTATTTAAAGACTTCTCTAAATCTTTCCATATATTTGCATCAATATCAGCACTTAACCCTTGAAACATCGCTTTTCCTGATTCATATAAAGTAATTATTGTATCGGCCTCATCTGCTTGAAAAATAGCATAAGGAGGAGTTTTTTCTCTTCTTAATTCACTGTAATAATCTACCATTTTTGCTTTAATATTATCGCTTACTTTAAATACGATTGTCATTTATATCACCAAAAATATAATATCATACTTTAATAAATAAATCTTTCTTTTTTTATTACTTTAGTATATAATTAATAATAGGATGTGAAGATATGAATTTTATAGATATTATAGTTTTAGTAGTTATTTTATTAGCTGGTATTAATGGTTTTAGAAAAGGTATAATAAATAGTGTCGTCCTATTTGTCGGATCATTAATCGTATTTATTCTAGCATTTTATTTAAAAAATCCAGTTTCAATTATTTTATATAAATATTTACCATTTTTTAATTTAAGTGGCAAATTCGCAGGAATTACAGTTTTTAATATTTTAATATACGAAGGAATTAGTTATTTAATTACCATCAGTCTTTTAGGAATTATTTTCAAAATAGTTACTAAGGTTACAGGGATGGTAAGTGGAGTAATTAATTCGACAATAGTTTTAGGATTTCCAAGTAAAATCTTAGGAGCTATTATTGGTTTATTAGAAGGATATGTTGTAGCATTTATTTTATTATTTATTTTTGGGTTAATGAGTGGAACTGCAACTAAAGTTAATAACAGTAAATTTGGAAATCCTATTTTAGAAAATACACCAGTTCTTTCTGGAATAGTTGGAGATACTTACAATTCGATTAAAGAAGTATATGATGTTTGTCTTTTATATGAAAACGTTAAAGATAAAGATACAGGAAATTTAGAAAGTTTAGATATTTTATTAAAATATGAGATTTTAAATGTAAAATCTGCTGATGAATTAATTACTGTTAAAAAAATAACTACGCCAGGAGCAAATGAAGTAGTTAATAAATACAGAAAGGAAACAATTAAATGAAATATTTAAGTGGGGAAAAATTAGAAGATATAATTACTAATGAGGTTACTCTTGTTGATTATTATGCTGATTGGTGTGGACCATGTAGAATGTTATCTGATGTTTTAGAAGATTTAAAAGATACTGTTAAGATCATTAAAGTTAATACCGATGATCATCCAGAACTTTCACAAACCAAGGGTGTAATGACTATCCCATTTGTAGAAATATATAAAGATAAAGAAGTTAAAACCACTTTTATAGGTTTTAAAAATAAAGAAGAAATCAAAAAGATGCTTGAAGAAATTTAAGCTTTTTTTATGGTTTTATGTTTTAAATCTTTAGAAAGAAGGGCTATATAATAAAAATAAAGATATAAATTTATATAAAACCTTTTTTTGAACAAAGAAGCGAGATTTTAAAATGCCAAAGTTAAAATATGAAGATAAGAGAATTTATATGATGATAGTGTTTGTAATGAAAGATATCTAATTATTTATTTAATAAAAACTAAAGTTCCTGGAAACGGGAGTAAATATAATCCTTAAAGTAGTTTTGAAAGTGTTAAAAATTTTATTATTTCCTTATATAAATTTCTTTCTTGAAAGTTTTTAATAAACAGTTTATAATGAATTTATGGTAGGAGTACAAACTATGAAAGACAAAAAAATAACAGGAATAATAAGTGCAGTAGTAATATTACTCCTAATAACAATAG
>CAZFQF010000019.1:0-11732 GCA_964520725.1 uncultured Muribaculaceae bacterium
ATGCTGACAACTTTTAGTTGTCATTGTTCCACTACCACCATTTGCATTAAAAGTTAAATTATATTCATTAGTTTTCCAAACAGCATAAAGAGTTAAATCTTTAGTAAGATTTGTTAGTAAGTCTCCACTCTTATATTTAATAGCTCCACCTTTTGAAGTTGACCATCCTTGGAAAGTATTACCAGTTTTAGTATATTTATTTGCAGGAATAGAGCAAGATACTCCAAAAGAACAAACTAAATTATCCATTGTTCCTCCTGTTGAATCATTACCATTGAAAAAAACAGTACGAGAAGATTCATCAGACAAAATACTAAATGTTTTACTCTTAACATCATAAATAATATTAATATCTAACTCATTCATCTGTCCTTTAGTTATCGGATCTTCAATTATTTTTTCTGATTCATTATCATAATCAAAATAGTTTTCATCAGCTAATTTCTCTAATTTAATTGTACAGATTTTTTTATCCGCTGAAGCTAAATCACATATCGCATCTCCACAGTTTGTTCCTACTCCACTTTCAAAACAAACTTTATTATCTTGCGCCCATAAAACAGCTGACTTTTTTGCTAATGTTATTTTGGTATTATATAACTTCGCATTTACTTTATCTCCTATTCCAATTGATGCTGGAACAGCAATTATAATTAAAATACTTAAGATAGCTATTACAGCTAATATTTCCACCAATGTAAATCCTTTATTATTCCTCATAAGCCTCACCTATTATCATTATACTACAAAAAAAAAGACATTTAAATATCTTTTTTTAATTCTTTGTCAATAATTTCATAAATAGTATCTCTACCTTTTTTAGTTACACTTGAAAAATATACTAATTCATCACATTCATCTAACTTTAAAGAATTACTAATAGCTTTCATTAGTTTATCTCGATCTTTAGGTTTAATCTTATCATACTTAGTTGCAACAATTGTTACGGCAATATTATAATGTTTCAGATAATTATACATAATGTGATCATTCTCAGTAGGTTTCATTCGAGCATCGATTAACATAAATACTTTTTTTAAATTCTTGCGAGTAATTAAATATTCTTCAATCATTAATCCAAATTTCTTTTGGGTTACTTTATCAACAGATGCATACCCATAACCCGGTACATCTACTAAATAAAAATCATCATTACATAAATAAAAGTTTAACGTTTGCGTTTTACCAGGTTTACCACTAGTTTTAGCATAATTTTTTCTCCCTAATAAAGAATTTATAAAACTACTTTTTCCAACATTGCTTCTACCTACTAGTAAAAATTCGGGTTTATCAGGGGTTGGGTACTGACTTGTTCTTACTGCAATTACACTTAAAATCGAACTATCTATTTTCATATATGTCTCCTCACAAAAATATTATATAAAAATGTGTCAAAAAATGCAAATCAGATTGGATTTTATAGCTAAAAATAGTAATATAATATATAATTAAGTTGGTGATTAGTTTGTTATACCCAGGAAATATAAAAAAAGAATATTCAAAAAAGATTTCTCATGCTAACCGTGGAATGGACTTAGAATCTTTAATTAATGAAACTAATGAATATTATCGTTTAAATGATATTGCTATTATATATAAAAAACCTACTCCTATCACTATCGGAAATGTTGATTACGAAAAAAATAAAAAAGTTCTTACTAAAGGTTATTTTCAAAGTAAATCTACATTAGATTATGTAGGGATATATAAAACGAAATATCTTGATTTTGATGCTAAGGTTTGTAAAAACAACTGTTCTTTTCCTTTAAAGAATGTTCATCAGCACCAAATTAAACATATGCAAAATATAATTAGACATGGAGGGATATCATTTCTAATTATTGAGTTCAATAACTTGTTTTATCTTTTAACAGGTGAAGTTTTCTTGGATTTTATTAAAGAAAATCAGCGGAAAAGTATTCCTTATGATTATATTAAAAATAAAGGTAAAGAAATAAAATTAACTTATAATCCCACATTAGATTACATCAAAATATTGGAAGAAATATATTTTCAGGAGGAAAGTCATGAAAAAGAATAAAAATTTAAAACCCCAAAATGATAATTTTAAAAAAATAGATTTATCTAAACAAAAAGGCTTAAAAAAGATTCCTGCTTTTTTTGTAAACCTTACGAAAGGAATGATTAATGATATGAAAAAATTTAAGAAAAAATTTAGTAAAGGAAATATGGGAGAAAAGCTCTTAACAATCTTTATGTTAGGGTTAATTACTATAACAACTATTATTGTCGTATTTTTCTTATTTGTAATCATTGGTGCTCCTAGTTTTTCTGAAGATAAATTATACTCTAAAGAATCATCAATTATTTATGATATAAATGGTGAAGAGTATTCTCGCTTAGGTACTGAAAATAGACAAATCGTATCTTATGATGATTTACCTGAAGTATTTATTGATGCCTTGATTGCAACTGAAGACTCAAGATTTATGCAACATAATGGTGTTGATATGGCAAGATTTTTAAAAGCTTCTTTAGGTCAATTATTTGGTAATAGCGATGCAGGTGGTGCTTCTACTTTAACAATGCAAATTGTCAAACAAAAGCTTACCGATGATACAGCAACAGGTATAAAAGGAATAATTAGAAAATTTACCGATGTTTATATGGCTGTATTTAAAATTGAAAAGAAATATACTAAAGAACAGATAATTGAATTCTATGTGAATATTCCTTATCTAGGTAGTGGAGCTTATGGAATTGAACAAGCTAGTCAGATATATTTTAATAAATCAATTAGTGATGTCACTTTAACAGAAGCTGCATTAATTGCTGGATTATTTCAAGCACCTGGAGCTTATGATCCTTATAGTCATCCTGAAAAAGCTGAATCTAGACGTAATCAAGTTTTAACTTTAATGAAAAGACATGGTTATATTACTGATGAAGAATGTGCTATAGCTAAATCTGTTTCTGTAAAATCTCTTCTAGCTAATGACGGATCAGCAATCAATGAAAATCAAGGAATGATTGATACTATTGTCGAAGAAGTTAAAAGAAGAACTAAAGAAGATACTGGAACTGAATTAGATCCTTATTTAGTTTCAATGAAAATCTATTCAACTGTCAACCCTGAAAAACAAGAGGTAATTAATAAAATTAATGTTGGTACTAATTTAGGAAACTATAAATGGCCAAATGATGTGATTCAAACTGGAATTGCCGTAATAGATGTAAAAACTGGAGCAATATCAGCTGTTGGAGCTGGGCGGAATAAAAAAGGTGAATTAAGCTATAATTATGCAACTATGATTAATCGACATCCTGGATCAACAGCTAAACCTTTATTTGATTATGGCCCTGCAATTGAATATTTAAATTGGGGAACTGGTCAAATGATTATTGATGATAACCACACTTATAGTAATGGTTTAGCAATGAAAAACTGGGATAGCGGCTATAAAGGAATTATGACAATAAAAACCGCTTTAGCAGCATCAAGAAATATCCCTGCTCTTTATACTTATCAATCATTATCACAAAAAAATATAAAAGATTTTGTTACTGGTTTAGGATTAAAACCTGAATATGATTCAACAGGTTTTATCAATGAGTCACATAGTATTGGTGGATATACCGGTACTAACCCCGTAGAACTTGCAGCTGCATATGCAACATTTGCAAGAGGCGGAATATACATTGAACCTCATTCATTTACTAAAATAGAATTTGAAAAAACTGGAGAAATATACGTGGTAACTCCTGAAAAGAGAACTGTAATGAAAGATTCTACAGCTTATATGATTAATACTATTTTAAGATTTGCTGTTACTAACGGAGATATTTCAGCAGGAAGTAAAAGTGGAACAGATGTCGCTAGTAAAACCGGAACTTCAACAGTTGATGAAGCAATCAAAAAAGAACTAGGTATTAAAGCTAGTATTATTGGAGATTCATGGCAATTAGTTTACTCACCAGACTATGTATGTTCAACTTGGGTTGGATATCCAAAAATAACTAAGGATTATTATCTTACTAGTGCCGTCGGATCTAATGCTCGTAAAGCTGTTTCAAAAGCTTTAACTGCTGGTATATTAGAAACTAACTCTAGATTCAAACAACCATCCAGTGTTGTAAGTGCTAATATTGAACTTGAAACCAATCCTGTTCAATTAGCTAGTGATTTTACTCCGAGTAACTTAAAAAGTACAGAATACTTTAAAAAAGGCACTGCACCTTCAGAGGTTTCTACTAGATTCAGTAAACTAGAAAATCCAACAAACTTAAAAGCCACTTATGATAATGGTGTTACAACATTAGATTGGAGTTCAATTCCTACCCCAGATGCAATTAGTAATGAATACTTAACTGAATATTTTAACGAAGGATATACTAAATGGGCTAATAAATATTTAACTAATAGAATTAATTATAATAATAATTATATTGGAAGTATTGGTTATAATATATATATTAATAATAATGGTGTTCTTACTGATTTAGGATGGACCTCTTCTTCTACTTTTAACTATAATGGATATTTAACTAATAAAACTACTTTTGTAGTAAAATCAAGTTATTCTATTTTTAAAAGTAATATGAGTGATGGAATCTCTGCAGTTGTTACTCCTAGCGATACTTCTAATGTAACTACTCCATCTAATAACTGGTCAATTGAATTACAAGGAGATTCTTGTATGATATCTGATAAATTTCTTGGAATGTTAACTATGAACCTAAGTTTTGTTACAGTAAAAGATTCAGGAGTAGATGTTACTAAAAATGCTATAGTAACTAATACTTGCAAGGATAATCTAGGTACAGAGATCTCATGCCAGTCTTTATCTCCCGGTAACCAATATACAATTATTCATAATGTAAAATATAATAACCAATTAAAATCAGTCGAAAGAAAAATTAAACCAGCATGCTAAAAGCCAATTAATCGTGATTAACTGGCTTTTTTTTACAAATATCTTTTAATAAGCAATTGCTGCACAAAGGTTTAATGGCTTTACAATAATAACGACCAAATAAAAGGATTTGCTCAGCTACTTTGTTCCATTTCTCTTTAGGAATTATTTCCATTAATGTTTTTTCAATTTCTTCAACACTAGCATTATCAGGAACCAATTCTAATCTTTTAGCGACTCTCTGCACATGAGTATCAACTGGAATGCAAGGCTCATTATATAAATTTTTAAGAACTACATTGGCAGTTTTTCTCCCAACACCTGGTAAATTTTCTAAAAATTCGCGATTATTTGGAACTTTACCTGAATAGTATCTAACTAATAATTTAGCCGTCTGGGTTATATAAATAGCTTTTTTAGTATAGCTTCCGACCGAACGAATAATAACTTCAATATCTTTTAAAGATGCATTTGCCAAAGAAAAAATATCATACTTTGCAAATAATAATTTCGTAACTTTATTAACTCTAATATCAGTACATTGAGCACTTAAAATTGTTGCAATTAATAGTTCATAGTCTCTTTCATAATTAAGCTCACATTTAGGCTCAGGAATCAATATTTCCAAAGTTTCATATATTTCATTCTTCATCTTCTAACCAGTTATAATCGAATAAAACTTTGTCTTCAACAGAATCTTTTTTCTTAAAATGACTATTTACATCTTCGATTGATTTAAAACCTTTTTTATTCCATTCATAAATAATCTTATCTATATATCTTAAATTACTGACTCCATTAAATGTCGCTTCTTTTAGTGCTCCTATAATAAGTTCCTCTGTTAAACCAGCTTTTAACCAAGCATTGATGATTTCAAATTCAATTGGACTTAAAGTTCTACCAAATTCTGATTCAAAAATATTAAAAATATTATCACTGGTCTTCTCTTTTATATCAGTATTAATATCACTTACCATAGCCCGATAAAGATTAGTTAAATCTATTACTTCACTAATAGTTCCGTCTGTTTGTTTAACTACGTTTATAGATAGCATTCCCTTCCCACTTAAAGAAGTAAAAGCTTCCATAATCTCTTTTTCTTCCATATAAGTAATATGTTTTATTTCTTTAATATCTAGAGCTGGCTTATCTTGATTAATAAAATAAATAGTTAAAAGCAATTCTTGAATATTAAAATTAAAAGTTTTAATAATTTTATATAAAAGCTTTTTAAAAGTATAATCTTTTTCTTTAACTAAGCCTTCTAATACATAATTACTCATTTCATCACATCCATTTGTTTAATAAATATTCCTTTAAACTATCATAGTTATTGTCTAGTTTGTTATCTAAAACAGCCGAAATCAAATCATTTAAAATCAATTTAACTTTAGGTGAAGGTTTTATATTAAGAATATCAAAAATTTCTCCTGAATTAATTTTTAAATCTTTAACTGAATTTATCGGCAACATAGAGTATCTTTTTGTGATATCTTGTTGCTTATATCCTAAAATTTCACCCGCTACCATTGAAATATATAGTTCATAATCAAATAAAATTTTATTATTTATTTCTCCAACTAAAATAATTTTACGAATCGCATTAATAGTCTCTAAACTACTTTTAGTAAATGAATATTTTTCACTCCACTTTATTTGTGCCCATATTCCTAAAATATCGGGAACTATTTTTATTTCATTGTAATCTATTTCTAAAACTTCTAATAAATCAAGCTCTTTTAAAACTTTTAAACCTTGAGCAACATTTTTCGAAGCAAAAATACGGTTTAACTCTTCTTGTCTTCTTGTATAACTAAGAGTCTTAATTAAAGATTTATTTAGATGAATAAATTTTATAATTTCCTCATCTAAATCAAAATCTAGAATTATCGAAAATCTTATCGCTCTTAATATTCTAAGCGGATCTTCAGAAAGTTTTTGATTTGAATCTCCAACAACTTTTATAACTCTTTTTTCTAAATCTTCTTTACCATTTAATATATCAATAATTTGACCATTAGAGTTCATACATAAAGTATTAATTGTAAAATCTCTTCTTTTAAGATCAGTAATCAAATTATTAACATATTCTATTTCTAACGGAACTCTTTTATCATAATTAGATTCTTTGCGATAAGTTGTAATATCAAAATTATATTTATCATCACTAACAGAAATAGATCCATAATTTATATGATTACCACTTACATTAAATATTTTTATTATATCTTTTGGTAACGCATTAGTACAAATATCTACGTCTGTAGTATTTATTCCTAAAATATTATCTCTAACAAATCCACCTACAACATAGGCTTCAAAACCATTACTTTCTATTTTTTCTAGTAACTTTTTTATTTTTGAATTCATCATGACACCCAGTTATAAGTATATCATTAAAAAGAGATTTTGGAAACTAACATTTTTTACCTGAGATACTCATATTAATTGCTGTCCCAATTGCTCTTCCAATATCTAAGACTGTTGTCATTATCTTAGCAATAGCATTTAATAATGTCCCTGAAATATTGGTTGCTCCACCATTAATTTCAAACATTTCATTAGTACTTAATTTCATTTTTGGTATTTTAACGACTTTAAATGTTCCAACAATTATAATTCTTTCGAAAATAACAATTTTTTAATACTAAATAATCTTATTTATTACAGGAAAGCGGCCTTAAATATCCATCAAATATCCCAGCAATTAAAGTTAAAAACGCACCTACCATTCCAACTATCCCCCATGGTACTGCGCCACCTTCAATATTGAACATTTCTTTATTCGTTAACATAATTGTCCTTTCTAGCGGCTAAAAAAATCTTTTTATTAAAGTTTATTGTTTCCTCGTTATGACTGACATAAATTATTGTTTTATCTTTTAGAATTACAAATATATTATTTAAAATTTTCTCTCTTAATTTCTTATTAATTTCATTAAAAGATTCATCTAAGAGTAAAATATCAAATTCACTATACATTGCTCTTGCCAAAAGTATTCTTTGTTTTTCTCCACCTGAAATATTTTCAATTGTAGAAATATTAGTTTGATATCCAGCGGGTTTATTTTTAATAACATCCTTCAAAAAAACTAAATTTTCCACTTTTTTAAATTTTTCTTCATTATATAACTTATCTAAAATAATATTATTTAAAATCGTATCAGCGAAAAGCTCACTATTTTGTTCTAAGTAATATATCTTATTATTATTTAAAATAACCTCTCCTTCATAATCATCATATATTCCATATATAATATCTAATAATGTACTTTTTCCGCTTCCGTTATCCCCTCGAACAATGACTTTTTCTCCTAAGTCTATTTTTAAACTTAAGTTATCAATTACCTTATTAAGATTATTAAATGAATAAGATAAATTCTTAATAATTATTCCTTCTTGATTATTTATTTTATTTTTATTAATAATGGGTTTTATATCATAGACACTTTTAATTCTTCCTACTATTTCTTTAAAATATAAATAAACGGGAATGGTATTAATAAAGAACTTTACGCTACTAATGAAGTAATTATAAATAGTTATATAAACTACTATTAAAGAATAATCTGAAGTCATTTTAATATTAATAACTAAAATCATTAAGAGCATAATCTCTTCCAAAGATAGGGCTACTGTTTCAATAATATTAAGTTTATAATCAAATTTAAACTTTCTATTAGTAACACTTTTGATAGAATTATTTATCTTAGTTTTAAAATAAGAACTATTTAGAATTTTAATAGTAATAATTTTATTTAGATATTCTAATATTTTATCCATAAAAATACTTTCTTCTTCAATCGTTGTCCTTATTTCATAATATAAAGCTTTATGGAGCAGAGATAATACTAAAGTATATATAAATATAATGACTAGTAACAATAACGTTAATTTAAGGTTTAAAATGCTTAATAAAAGAACTCCAAAAATTAAAAATAAAACATTAATAAAAATCTCGATAATATTTTTAGAAAAAAGTTCTTTAATATTATTTAAATCATTAACTCGGTTAACTAAATCTCCAGATTTTTTTAACTGCAAATATTTTAAAGGAAGATTAAATATTTGTTCAATATAGCTTTTTAATAAATAAATATTTATTTTTTTATTTAAATGAGATACGATTCTACTTTTAAAATAATTCATAAAAATCTTACTTATTAAAAGAAGTACAACTAAATATAATAATTTATTTTTTAATAAAATTAAATTAAAGCTAGATAGTAATGATAATATAATGATTATAAAAGATAATATTAATAACATAGCTATAGATTGAATATTATCTTTATAAATCTTTTTTAGAGTTTTTTCAAATAAATTATTCGTCTGGTATTTAATAATTTTACTTATAGGAATAAACTCTAAAACATATCCTGTGAATTTTTCTTGGAAATCCATAAAATTAGAAGTTACTTTTCCTACAGCTGGATCCATATAAGTAATTACTTTATCCATTTTATAAATTACAACAAAATGATTAAATCCATTAATATTTAACTGAGCTATACATGGTAATAAAATCTTATTATAGTCATCTATTTTTTTACCACAAACATTAAAACCATATTTTTCGCCGGCTTTTTTTAAATAATAAAAATTAGTTCCACTAGATTTAGTAAAAGTATCTATTTTAATAATTTCTAACGGAACATAACCTTTATAATATTTTATAATTGATAGTAATGCACAAGCTCCACAATCAGTTGCATCTTCTTGCTTAACAATATATTTTTTCATAACCTTCCTTTCATTCATATATGTTATAAAGACCTTATATTTTTCCTTTTAAGTTTAAAATATTATAAAAAAGGATTTTAATATCCTTATTACAACATTTAATTATGAAGAGGAAAAAAAACTCTTTAATGAGATACGAATTAAGGAGGTTTAGAAATTGCTAAAAATAATAATTAAAATATTAATTTACGCATTCGGACTAATATTATAGTTTTTGTACTAATTTAACATTTAATAAATATAATTTACTAAATGGAGGATTTAATATGATTAATAAACAAAAGTTATGGTTTTTAACTTTATTTAGTATTATTTTAGTATTATCAGTATATTATGTTGCTTTACCAGGAGAAAAATTATCATCACTTATCAATTCATCAGAAACCCAAAGTGATAAGGTAAGTGCTAAGACTAGCGAAAATGATATTTTAGCAACTCTAAGAGTTGAAAATGATGAACTAGTCCTAAAAGAAATGACTGATTTACAATCAGTACTTCTGGATACTGAAGTTAGTGCGGAAGATAAAAATAATGCTTATGAAAAATTATTAAATATTAATTTAAATAAAGGTAAAGAAAGTTCTTTAGAATCTGCAATCCTAAAGAACTATAACTTAAAAAGCTTTATTAAAATCAAAAATGATACTATTAGCGTTATTATTTCTGCTAAAGATGGCAGTTATGAAAGTGCTAATAATATCATTCGAACTATTCAAGAACAGTTTGATGAAAAAATGTATATTACCGTAAAATATCAATAATAGGCTTAATAACTCACTTTAAATGGTTATCATCATAAAATAATATGAGGTACTATGAAAGTGAGGTAACATAAGTGAAAAATAGTATACTAACCCTTAGAGAAAAAGAAGTATTTGAATTATTAGTATTAAATAAATCCACTAAGGAAATTAGTGATTATTTGGGAATAAGTGAAAAAACAGTAAGGAATCACATATCTAACGTAATGCAAAAGTTAAATGTTAAGGGACGCTCAGGAGCTATTATTGAATTATTAAAAATAGGTGAAATATCACTTTAAAAGTTGCATTAAGCGACTTTTTTTAATAAATAATCATATAGTTTTATTAGAGGTGCGTTAATGCTAAAAAAAAGTATATTAAAAAAAATATTTGTTATTTTATCTTCTTTGTTTATTTTATTTATCCTATACTTATTTCCTACTAAAAATGATACTCAAACAGTTAACGAAAGTAAAGAACAACAGTACTCAAATTCTATATATTTAATTGATAGTAATAATTATGTATCAAGAGTTAGTGTTATTATTAATAAAGAAGATAAATTAGAAAAAGTAAAAGAAATGATTAATTATCTAACAATTAATAGTACTAATTCTTCTTATATCAAAGAAGGCTTTAGTCCTATTATTCCTGAAGGAACTAAAATCCTCTCCGTTTCTTTAGATAATGATTTAATTAAGATTAATTTTAGTAAAGATTTTTATAATATCGAAGAAGATAAAGAAGACAAAATGCTCAGTGCCATTATTTATTCATTAACAAGTATTGAGGGAATTCATAAAGTAAGTATTTATATTGAAGATAGTATTTTAAATCAATTACCAAATTCTAAAGAAAAACTTCCTCCAACCTTAGATAGAACTTATGGTATAAATAAACAATATGATTTAAGTAGTATTAAAGGAACTATTAGTACAACAATTTATTATTTAAATAAATATAAAGATTATTATTATTATGTTCCAGTAACAATGATTAATAATAATAAAAAAGACAAAATAGAAATTATCATTAATGAATTAACAAGTAAAACAATGTATCAAACTAATTTAATTAGTTATTTAAATGATTCTAAACAAATTAGTTATGAGGTTAATGATGAATATATTTTAATTAAATTAAGCGATGAATTATATAAAGATTTAAATACTAGTAACTTAATTGAAAGTGTTATATATTCAATGAACTTATCTATTAAAGAAAATTATAATGTTAAAACAGTTATGTATATGACTAATATTACAACTATTAAAACTTGTTTTATATAATATTTTCTTTAATACATAAAAATTCCTCCTATAAATTTATAGGAGGTTATTTTTTCATAAACTAAATTACTTTATAAGGATTA
>CAZFQF010000019.1:11742-12756 GCA_964520725.1 uncultured Muribaculaceae bacterium
TTGTCCCTACCCCAGTTATTCGAGTCGTAGATTTAAGTGTTACTGCTGGACGCAAGCCACCACCGAAATCAACGGAATTATAGTCTAAGGATACAAAACTACCAATCACGTACGATGTTCCCGAGATTGCGGAGTACGGCGAGTAATTCCACCACCACTGACCATTTGTGTTCCGAGATAAATAATAATCAGTATTATAAACGTATATTACTCCACCTGCATAGGTGATTTCATCAGCTGTTAATAGTCCAACTGGATTGGTTAATTTTCCATTTCCTTTAGACGTATCACTTACTGTAAATGCATCGTTCTTTAATCCACATTTTAAAGAAGGTTTTTTTGTGTTTCCTATTCTATAAGACCCAGCATAATACGTCTCATTTGCTCCAAATCCGGGACCTGTTGCCTCGCCCCCTACTTCACTTCTAAGTTGTCTATCATTACAATATATTGTATCGGCAATCTTTGATGTCTCACTTGTTAGTTTTGCTGTATACCATGCATCTAAATTTGCTTTTATTGTACTATTTGTTTCATTTGTTGTTGCCTGTGTTCTACTTGTTGATGCGACTCCTGATAATCCTCCATACATATATCCTAAATATTTCGAATCGTTAAATTTTGTGTTAAAAACTGTGGTATATGTTGTTCCACTATATCTGGCAAACGCATTTGTTCCTCAATCTTGTGATGTATCACATGGATTTGCTACACTATTCGGATTGTAATTATATAATGTTAGTTTGATAGATCCATCTCCTACGACTCTGACTACTCGCCAGCACATATTCGCAAACACTACATAGTTGTTTTCTACTGCTCCTCGGTAATAATATGAGGTTCCATAATCATCTTCTGCTTTAAATACTCCACTTGTTCCTGGGGAGGATATGACTTCATTTAATTCGTGTCTTATTGATTTTGTTACGTTTCCTCCTGTTACTTCAATAATTTGGTACATTAAGAGTGCTTCCTTGAGGTTATTTCAGTTTGTCTCAAAGTGTCACAAAGCGT
>CAZFQF010000020.1:0-11004 GCA_964520725.1 uncultured Muribaculaceae bacterium
GTTTTTAATTTAAAATCGTATGAACGATCTTCATAAAGTGAAATCTCTACTGGTAGAATATCTCCCATCTTATCTCTTGTTGCATCGTTAAATTTCGTACAAAATTCTTGTAAATTAATTCCAGCAGGTCCTAAAACTGTTCCAACTGGTGGAGCAGGTGTTGCTTTTCCAGCAGGAATTTGTAATTTTATTTTCTTTACGATTTCTTTAGCCACGAAAAACACTTCCTTTCAAATTATTTTCGCTTAGTGGTATGGGCAATCCGCATTTCCCTTCCACTTACAATATATAATAAATATATAACTGCAATTAGGATATTATCACAAGTATTGTTATTTTTCAAGTTTTTTGTGATTTACATTAAATATTTTGCTTTTTCTTACTTTTTAGTGATTAATTTTACTTATTATAAAAAAACAATTACTTAAAAATGCTTAAGCATTTTTATAGGATACATAAGTATCATTGATTTTGTTTACTTATTAATTTTCTTATAACTTATATTATAAGAGCCCATTAAAGGCCTTTAAAAAGATAAAATTAATGAAATGCCAATATAATCTACTTTAGTAGAAATTATTTTAAGGTATTAAACACTGCTCGTTTAAATAAAGAGGCTAAAATCTACTTTAGTAGAAATTATTTTAAGGTATTAAACGCTGAAAATGAGTGTAAAAAGGTGCTAGATCTACTTTAGTAGAAATTATTTTAAGGTATTAAACAACATTATTGTTGGCAAGCCACGTTTATCTACTTTAGTAGAAATTATTTTAAGGTATTAAACAAACATTTTAGAGGTGGATCAGTTGAATCTACTTTAGTAGAAATTATTTTAAGGTATTAAACGTAAATTATGAAAACTAATGCAGAGATAATCTACTTTAGTAGAAATTATTTTAAGGTATTAAACTCTTGCTTATAGAGTATTAGTAAATTATCTACTTTAGTAGAAATTATTTTAAGGTATTAAACACCCGTTGTATCTGAAGATGATGCTAATCTACTTTAGTAGAAATTATTTTAAGGTATTAAACATTGTGCAATAACATTGTACGGGTTGTCATCTACTTTAGTAGAAATTATTTTAAGGTATTAAACAGGCTTTTATATACGCCTCGCAACTTATATCTACTTTAGTAGAAATTATTTTAAGGTATTAAACTTTAGAGATGAATTAAGCATCTGGTTTGAATCTACTTTAGTAGAAATTATTTTAAGGTATTAAACTTATTGCTAAACCAATAAGTGTTTTAATCTACTTTAGTAGAAATTATTTTAAGGTATTAAACTTGAATATGATGATACTTATGTATTTATCTACTTTAGTAGAAATTATTTTAAGGTATTAAACACAGCAACAAGTGGTTATTATTGGTGATCTACTTTAGTAGAAATTATTTTAAGGTATTAAACAGATTATTCAACAAGTATAGGTTCTATATATCTACTTTAGTAGAAATTATTTTAAGGTATTAAACTGTTGTCTTTCCACCAAATTGCTTTTATCTACTTTAGTAGAAATTATTTTAAGGTATTAAACTTAGTAACAAATGCTTTAACTATTAAAATCTACTTTAGTAGAAATTATTTTAAGGTATTAAACATATTTACGGGAACTGATTATACGCTTATCTACTTTAGTAGAAATTATTTTAAGGTATTAAACTTTGTGTTGCTAATCTTGTACCATCAAATCTACTTTAGTAGAAATTATTTTAAGGTATTAAACAGATGGAGCGTCAGTTGGAGAAGTCGCATCTACTTTAGTAGAAATTATTTTAAGGTATTAAACCCTTAAATCTGATTTTTTCAATAAATTAATATAATTTTTATCATTTTTAGCACTTTTTCGGTCTTTTTACTCATCTAATACCTTAATAATTAAAGAATAATCATATTAAGACTAAGGTTTGTATTAACTAATAAAATTATTCTACTATAAGTATATCATCTTCATCATGTTTTGCATATCCATATTTTTCCACTCTAGTTTTTTCTGTTGTTTGTATAATTAATACGCTATCTTGATCACTAAATCTTTTTTCAAAAATATTACATATCGTCATTCGGATATTATTTAGCATACTTGTATTATGAGTAATTTCATATACAGAGTACTGAAGCATATACCCATACTTTCTTAAATATTTAGAAAACTGTCTTCTTAACTTATCATTTTGAATATCATAACTAATTAGTATCATTTTTTCTCAGCTCCCCAAATGGAATCTTTTCAATATCTTGACTTTTCATAAACCATCTATAATATTTTTGAATATAGATAAAAATAGACTCTTTATATAAATTTATTTCGTTTAGAAACTCTAATGTAATTTTTTTACTACTTTTATAATTCAATTGATAAGCATTTTTCATTAATATAAAATCTTCTTCATTAATTTGTTTTAGATTATACATTTTTAAAATTTTATAGTCTATTATTGATCTAAAAGGTTCAATGATATCACAAACTAAAGATTTCCTTTTATAAAATTCTTGGTGTAAATTAGCTTTATAAATATCAAAGCCATAAAGATTAAGTAATGCTTCGATATAATTAAACAAAACTGTATAGCCAACATCTAATAATAAATTAGGAATATCTCTTTTTAGTCTAGGTTCTCTTTTTTTCCAAGAAATATTTTTAAATAAATTATTAAAATAAACTTTTGCACATATTCCTTCTATTCCCATAATTTCACTTATTGATAAATCTAGATTATCTAGTTTATTTAAATTGTCTTTTATAATATTAATTGGCAATCTTAAATCTTTATTACGTAATTTTTCTAAAGTGACTATTTGATTTAAAATTTTATTATATATAATTCGGTTGGCAATCTTATTAGAGATATTACAATTATATTGTTTTCCTCTTAATATAAAATTACCTTTAGTTTCATAATTAATTGAATGATAAATTCTAAAAGATGTAGTCATAAAAGCAATCGAAAATCCGAACTTTTTTGACTTTTCTAGTAATGAAGTTGTGATTGTCATCCCACCGACAATATATATTAAAATAATTTTATAGCAAGTATACTGAAATTTTATTTTATTGTTTTTATCCTTCACCACTAAATTATCATTTTGAAAACACAACTTATCTCCGTCCATCGGAAATATAATTAATACTTTATTAAATAAAAATGTTGGTTTACTAATCATACTAGACTCCTATCACACAGAGTTGAATATATACATTTTTTACATTTAGATTTATTTTTTGGTTTAAAATTATTTAAATCAAAATTTTTAATTTCCTTTAAGAGAGTAATGAATTTTTCATAATATTCTTTATTTTCATTTGGTAAATCAATTTTATAAATCTTATTATCCTTCATACTATATATTTTTATTTTCTCTATTTCATAGCCTAATTCAATTAATCCATAATACTGAGCATATACTTGAAAAATATGACCATCATAAATTTTGTTTATTTTATTTTTTCTCTCAATTATAGTCTTATTTTTAATATCAAATAAATCAATTTTACCCAAAATATTATATTCACTTGTATAAACATATGTATTTTGTAAAATAGCTTTCGAAGTTGTATAAGTATTACTAGTTATTGCCTCATGCGAGAAAGTTCCTTCTATTTGATATTTTGATTGGTATATAATTGGTTCTAAATTTCCATATAACTCATGAAAATAAATTGATGCTGGACAAAATATAAAATCATTTAATTCCGACATTGTTATTGTTTCTTCCATAATTTCCCCTTTTTAAATAATGAAAAAATAAGTTTAAAATTTGTTTTTTGCGCTATTATATATTACTTTTATAAATTTTGCAACTTTTGTAAGTATTCTTCATTTGTTATCTTATAATCTGGTTTCTTGCCACAAGGGGTATTTTTAATTCTTTCTATCAACATAATTCCTTTTCTAGCAATATTATATGCTCCATTCGCATCCGCATCTTGTGGCATTTTATTATCAGCTTCTCTGCTGTCAAAGAATTCCCCATTTTTATTTTTTACTGGTGATAATAAATAGTCTTTTAAATTTTCTTTATCACTGTTACGTATTTGTAACATTAACTTAAATAATCTTATAAAATTTTTATAAAATTCTGCTTTATTTATATTAAGTAAAGATTCTTTTGGCTTTGTTGTATCAACATTATATTCCTCAAATAATTTTATAAATTCGCTCGTCAAATCAATTTCTTTACTAACCCAAGAAGAATTTTGCTCTTCATCTATGAAAGTCTCAATTCTGGTTCCATAAGTACATACAGTCCAGCTTGTTTTAGTTTCTTTATAGTAAGGATTGTAGTCATTAAAATCAATATCAAATTCAAAATAATTTCCATTAAATCTTATATCTTTTATTTTTGATATCAATTCCTTTGTATCATTTTCATTTTTATATTTTAAACCGAAAATTAAATTTACAAACCCCGTGGTTGGATCTATTTTACTAGTATTCCAGGCTGGAATATATAATACAATTCCACTTTGAGAACCGATTTTATCTAATGTACTAATTTTATTAGTTAACTGTAGTCCATTTAAATAAGTATCAGAATTCTCTTTATCTATTACATAGTTTAACTTATTTATTAATTGAGTCTCTAGTTTTTGATAAACTTGTTTTTCAATTTTAATTCGACTTTTTTTAAAGCCATAATTAAGATTTTCTAATACTACTAAAGCTTTGTACTCTATGACTAGCTCTTTTATTTTATTGACTACTTGAGAAATATACCCTTCTTTTAATTCTTTTATAGTTTCAATTTCTTTCCATGCTTTTCTTTCATCTTTTAAAGCTTTTTCACGATTATCCAGTAAAGTATGATAATCCGTTTCATACTTTCTTCCTTTGTGTTGATTAATTATAGTATTTAAAGATATTTGTTTCTCAATATTTCCTTTTAAATCGGTCATTACTATATAAATTAGATTTCGCTCTCCACGATCAATCCCAATAACATATTCAAATTTATCAATATCTTCATTAATTAATGTATTTATATTTTTAGTATTTGAATTAACTGCATTTATAGTAATTGGAAAATGAAACAAGAATTTATCTTTTGTATATCTTTTATCTTTAACTAAAGGATAATTAAAAGTATTATATTCATTATGATAGTTTAGTGTTTTATTTTTTATTGGAACATTTGCTAGATGGGTTTCTTTATATTCCAAACTTCTTTTTCGATAAAATATTTCTCCTCCACCGTTTAATCTAAAATTTTTATCAAGTATATTTTCTTTACTAAATAAAGTATCAAAATATATTGTCTGATTATTAGGAAGACCTTTAGAAAATTCCGAAAAGTCTTTACTATAAATTTGAAATAAATATAACTTACCTTCTTCAACACATTTGTTTATGTATTCTTTATCATAGTTTTTAAATTTCACACTATAAGCTTGAGCTTCTACTTCCCGGTAAAATTCATCTACTTGAGCATAATCTCCAGGATTTCTAAAATTAAAATCAAAATACTCAGAATATCTATCCTTTAAATTTTTTTGCATGTATTCTATATATTCTTTTAAAAACTTTCTATCTATCTTTTTATCTATATTATCTTTAGTATATTTTTTAGCTTCATATGCGCCTTTAAATTCTTGAGATAATTTTTTATTATAGTCTTTTGCACTTATGAATAATCTAGGCAGTTGTTTGCTTGGGTCGGGAAATAATTTATATTCCATTTTTTCATAAACATTTTCTGAAACACTAGCTTCATTATCAAAAACTTTTTTATCTTGAATAATTCCTAAATAATAATCATATTTATTTGTTTTATTATTTATTTTTCTTAATATTACTCCAAGGTTTGCGTCTTCTTTATTTATATCCCAACCAGATAATAATGTTGGACAATTAAAATTAATTTTAAACTTTTCAATACTAAATGGCTTTTTAGTTAAATAGTTTCGAATTTTATCATAGATAGAGGTGATGTTTATAATATTTTCATAGTCTAAATCAAATCCATTATAGAAATCTGGATCTCTTTCAATATTTTTTTCTGGAAGATAAAAATTGTTTAAAAATAGTTGATAACTTTTAAGATTATCTAATAAATCTTTGATAATTTTGACAACATTATTATCATCCTTTATATTTTTTAGTTCTTCTTTATTAATTTTTTTATACTCATTAAAAGATAATTTAATATCATTAATATATTGATCTGAAAGTAATTTTAATTTGTTAAATATATTTGCTTTAGTAACATCATTTAATTTTTTGATCGAATATGAACTTATATTAGAAAAGTATTTTTTTCGCTTCTCAAGAAAAGTTTTATTTTCTATTTTAGAGTTTATTTCTTTTTCATACCATTCATTCAAACTATCCTGAATAAAATTCCAATCGGCAAATATTTTGTTAGATACAAATTTAAAATTATCTTTATATTTAATATGAACTTTTTCTAAATCAATGTTATCAGAAATAAATAAATTTTTAAAGATTACATTTCTTAAATATTCTTCAATTAAGAAAAATACTTCTTCATCACTATTAATCTTATCTATAACAAAAGAAAATGTATTTCGTTCCGATAAAATCATTTTATTTACTGGTTTCAAAATTGCATGTTTAGTTTTATTTTTTTGATTATAAAGATTAATAAGTACGTTTAATCCTTTTTCTTGAGTCCCATCTTCTTTAGATTTACCAATAATTAAATAATTATAATAATCTATCCCTTCTTGAGTTAAAATTCTTTTAAATTCTAAAGTATTATTAAATAGTTCTTCATTTAAATATGAGCTACAATCATTTTCTAATCCAGTCCCATAAATCTTAGAAAAAATTTTAATATTTTCTAAAAATATTGGTAAGTTTTCTTCTATTAAGCGGTATGATATTGAGCCTATATCTTTTCCACAAAATATAAATTCTCTACTTTTAAAGAAATTCAAAAAATATGTTCCATACTTGAAATATTTTTTTAATATATCAATATCTGTATTTCTGTTTTGTGATTTCAAATATTGATTAAGTTCATTAAATACCTTAACTGTTGTCATGTCTTTAGTAAAATTATTTTTTTTAAACTCATCAATTACTTTAATTTTTAATTTTTCTATAATCTTTTTTAAATTATCTTTGTTATTTAAATTTAAAATATATTCATTAATATCTTCTTGTTTAAAAATGATATTACTTAATATCCCATCAATTTTTATACAATAAAATTCATCTAAAAGTTTTTTAACTTTAAAAGAGTCAATATATTTTTCTTCATCAATATTAATTATACCCCTTTTTCTAATATAATCTAGGGTTTCACCAAAGGGTTTTAGTTCCCACCTCAAAGTTTTAGATATACTATATAAATTACTATAATTAGAAAAATCCATAATTTGCACCTTACTTTCTAAAAAGATCAATCTAATAAAAATTATTAAAGAATATTAAATAGTGAATATGTAAAATTCTTTAAGCAATTAAAATTGTATCACATATTAAGCCAATATACAAATAAGTATAATTTAATAAAAAAATTATTAAGTGTTTTATAAAAAAAAGAGACTGCTAAATTCTTATAAAATAAATATTTTGCTTTTTTATTTTAGGTACTATTAAGGACGATACCTCTTCACTGATGAACTATATTCCAAAGAAGATTCTAATCTGTCTAACATTCCATTCATCAATTCTCGGATTTCAAAAGTTAGAGGACACTTCATATCATTAATTATTTGAAACATAAACATATAATCACAATAAAGTTCTGGATAATATCTTTTAATTTTATTTAATATTGCTATTCCTTTTTTAGATACTAAAGCAACATTATCAAAATTTTCATCTTGGAAAAATTTATCCCAAAAATTATTTTCTAAAAATATATAGGATAATTTATTTTTTGAACTGATATCAAATCCCATCCAATCCTTTTTTCTTGGTTTATATATTCCTATCATTTTCATTAGTAACGCTTTTTCCATGTTGGCACTTCCTTTTATTTTATAAGTTTTTTATTTGAGATTTGCTTTTAACTGCATTTAATCTCTTTCTTAAAGCTTTCATTATATTTTGCATCTCTTCAGTCAAAGGAGACTTCATATCGTTAATCAATTTAAACCAATAATTATATTCATCATATAATTTTTTATCATATCGCTCTGCTCTATGTAAAAGATAATGCCCTTTTTTAGTTAGTAAAGCTCCATTATCAAAGGTTTCTTCTCCATCATCTTCTTTTTTAATAATATGATGATAAGTTAAGGGATTATTTTTTCTAATTTCAAATCCCATCCAATCCTTATAATGTGTTTTAAAAGTTCTTATCATTTCTAACATTAGCTGATGATCTAACACTTTATCTCACCCCCTACATCTGGAAAACATATAATAACACCCAAAATAAAAAAAAGATAGTCCTAACTATCTTAAATTTTACTAACTTGAAATAATTCTACTTCAACAGGAGTTTCTTGCCCGAAAAGATCAATTAAAACCGTTAATCTACTATTATCAAGATCTAAGTTATCAATTGTTCCGATCATACCTTTAAACGGTCCTTCTATAATCGTTACTTTAGTTCCAATTGATAATTCTGTATTAACATCCATTCTAGTCATACCCATATTAGCAAGTATTTTATCTATTTCTTGAGGTAATAATGGTGTTGGTTTAGCACCTTTTCCACTTGAGCCAATAAATCCTGTTACCCCAGGAGTATTACGAACAATATACCAAGCTTCATCCGACATTATCATTTCAACTAATATATAACCAGGAAACATTTTCTTTTGTTTTTCTTTAATGCTTCCGTCTTTCATTGTTTCTTGAACAGTTTCTTCTGGAACGATGATTCTAAAAATATAATCTAAAAACCCCATAGATTCAGCACGAGCTTCTAGTTTTTCTTTAACTTTACTTTCATGACCACTATAAGTATTAACTACATACCATTCTTTTTCCATTAGCTAATAATCCCCTTAATCCATGCGAAAATAACATCTAAACCATAAAAATACAATCCAAATAAAATAATAAATCCTAATGTAGCAGTTACATATTTTATCATTTCTTGTTTTTCCGGCCATTTCACTTTTTTCATTTCTTCTCTAACTTCTTGGAAGAAAGTTTTTTTTGATGTTTTAGTTTCTTTCTTTTTCACTGACTTTTTATCAAGTTTTTTCGGCTCTCTTTTAGCATCTTTTTTTTCCATAATTCCCACCTTTAAATCAAAATAAAAACACTTTTGTGTGCTTAAACATAGTCTAACACAAGCTTATATCATTTACAAGTATTTTTTATAATAAATCTTTAATTTTAGTTCTAATTCTTTGGAAAGTATTATCTATTTGCTTAGGCTCTTTATTTAAAATCTTAGATATATCTATATATGTAAACCCACTAATCATTAGTTTATACACTTCATATTCTAATGGAGATAATACTTTACTAATTTTTTCGACTAATTCGTTATAGTTTTCTTTAGACTCTATTTTAAAAAGTGGATCAGAAAAAGGGTCGCCAATTATTTCTCTAAGCGGTTTGTTAAA
This sequence comes from uncultured Muribaculaceae bacterium, assembly GCA_964520725.1. Taxonomy (GTDB): domain Bacteria; phylum Bacillota_I; class Bacilli_A; order RF39; family UBA660; genus DUUS01. The sequence continues at coordinate 9,500 of CAZFQF010000020.1, forward strand.
GGCTTCATATTCATAATCCAAACTATAGTTTTCATTGTTTTTTTTATTTTTAAATGTTTCAGCTTTTCGAACACAATTCTGAATTTTTCTTTCAATAACTAATGAAATAAAAGTCGCAAGAGAAGTCTCTTTTTCGCTTGAGTAACTTACTAATGCATCAGTGAAAGCAAGCATCGCTTCTTGTCTTACTTCACTAAAATCCATGCCCAAAACATAAAAAACTTTTTTATATTTAGCAATAATTATATCAATAATATAATTATACTTATCATATAATACGTCTTTTGCATCCTCATTATTCTCATTAACTAAATTAACTAATTCAATATCATTGTACTGCATTATTATCACCAATTCCAAATAAAAGTATTCCTGCTGCTACTGAGGCGTTCAAACTATTTACTTTCCCTGCCATAGGGATGGAGATAATAACATCACTATTTTTTCTTACTAATTTAGTCAAACCAAATCCCTCACTACCAATTACTAAACATATTTTATTCGCATATGAAACTTCTTTATAATTTTCACCATCAGCCTCAGCTGCATAAATAAAATATCCCTGACTTTTTAATTTTTCAATTGCACTAACTAAATTATTCACCAAGATAATATTAACATGATTTAAAGCACCACTACTTATTTTCATTACAGTTTCATTCACATTAACACTACGGTCTTTAGGAATAATAATGTTTCTTACTCCTCTTGCCTCACAAGAACGGATAATTGCTCCAAAGTTATGAGGATCTTCTAAATGATCAAGAATTAAAACTAGGGAATCATTATTAATATCATCTAAAGTTCCATAACTATAATCATGAATATCAACAATTATTCCTTGATGGTTTTGAGCCATTTTATCCATGATTTTATTATCCGTTATTATATATTTTAATCCTTTTTCTTTTATAAATTTCAAAATATCTAGATCATGAAAATTTTTAGCTAAATAAATTTTTTTAATTTTAGTTAAATCTAATTCTTTAAAAACATTTTTCCCACATGCTCTCACTTTAATCACCACTTACTACTTTCTCCATTATTTTTTGATACCTTGTTTTATTATTCAAATACAAATAACCAATTAAACACTCTAGACCAGTTGCTTTTTTATAAGTTATAATATCCGTATTTTTATTTTTATGACTACTCGCATTTCTTCCCCGATTAATAATTATTTTTTCCTCTTCTGAAAATGTCCCAGAATTTTCTAAATGCTCTAAAATCGCTCTTTGGCTTTTTGCACTTACATATTTTAAACTAGCTACTTGTAAATCATTTACTTTAACTAATCCTTGATTTATTAAATATTCTCTAATATATAGCTCATAAGCAGCATCGCCAATATAAGCTAGCACTAAATTATTCATTTTTAACACCCGATGAAAATATAACATAATTTAATTTAAAAGTAAAATCTCAAATTTATAATATTTAAACTAAAAAAATGAATTAATATTTTTAATTCATTAAATTTAAAAGGTAATTATATCAACATTATT
>CAZFQF010000020.1:11014-12738 GCA_964520725.1 uncultured Muribaculaceae bacterium
TTGTATAAATCTTCAAATTTGCTTTTTCGAGAATTGATTGTTAAAATTACAATTCCGATAGTTATCATTACAATTGATACAACTTGAGCAATCTTAAATCCGCCTAATAATAAAGCATCTGTTCTACTCATTTCAATAAAGAATCTAATTAATCCGTACCCAATTAAATAAAAAGCACTTAAACTTCCAACTTTAATATATTTCCCTCTTCTAATAATAAGTAAAATAATAAATACTATCAAGCAGGCCATAGATTCATAAAAGAAAGTCGGAGTATAATAGACACCTTCCATTTTCATACCTTCTATAACAAAATTAGGAACTAAAAATTTTTGTAAATGTTCAGAAGTCGTTGCGATTCCGTGTGCCTCTCCATTAAAGAAGTTTCCCCATCTACCTATTGCTTGAGATAACAAAAGTGGAATTGCAATAAAATCTAAATAACGTAAAGTCCGCGCATTATATTTTTTAGAATATATTAATATCGTTATTAAACCAGCAATTATTCCGCCATGGATTGCCAGCCCGCCTTCCCAAACTTTATATATTTCACTTAAATTATTATTATAATAAGACCAATTAAATATTACATAATAAAGTCTGGCCCCAATAAAACCGAAAATGATTGCCCAGAAAGCCATATTAAACATAAATTCTTCTTTAATTTTAAATTTCTTTGTTTCTTTAGTTATTAAAAATATCCCTACTACTACCGCCGTAATCATTAGAACTGTATACCATTTTAAATCATAGTTTCCAATTGAAATTAAGATTGGATTCATTATTTTCCCCCTACAATTTGTTTAGTTATAATTGCATCTAATATTATTGTCATAATCGAAATAAAAATCGAGATAAAGAAAGGAGTAATCCACCCTTCAACAATAAAATTTTTACCAATAATTAATCCCGCTAATTTTAAAATTATAACATTAATAAACGGATAAAATAATCCTAAAGTAAAAATAGTAATCGGCATCGCTAAAACTTTGATTAGTGGTTTAACTGTTTGATTTAAAATCATAATTACGAAAGCTGCGAGAATCGCATAACTAAAACTACTAACTTCAAACTTTTCAAACATACTTGATGCCATTAGCAAAACTAGCGCATTTATAATTAAAGTTAATCCCCATTCGATAGCCGACCATTTCGGATCTTTATTTTCTGTATATATTACCATTTATTTCACCTATTATTAGTATATAACGATTTTTATGATTTAGCAATTTTTATAAAAATAAATTTAAATAAAAAAGCAATCCCAATATTTTTGTAGTTGCAACTGCCTTAATATTTTTATAATTAAATTATAACTTCTTCTTTAAAAACTGACCAGTATAAGAATTTTTAACTTTTACAATATCTTCTGGCGTTCCAGTAGCAACGATACTTCCTCCGTTATCACCACCATCGGGGCCTAAATCAATAACATAATCAGCGGTTTTAATAACATCTAAGTTATGTTCGATAACAAGTACTGTATCCCCGTTATTTACGATTCTTTCTAAGATAACTAATAATTTTTTAATATCATCTGTATGAAGTCCAGTGGTCGGTTCATCTAAAATAAACATACTTTTTCCAGTTGGTTTCTTTTGGAGCTCTTTTGCTAGTTTTATTCTTCCAGCTTCTCCTCCTGATAAAGTTGGAGCTGATTGCCCTAATTTTATATAAGAAAGTCCAACATCGATTAACATTTGTAATTTATTTTTAATTTTAGC
>CAZFQF010000021.1:0-4311 GCA_964520725.1 uncultured Muribaculaceae bacterium
CAGAGGTATCTTTTTTTATTTAATAATGTGTAACATATGTATTATAAACTAACAAAATGCTTAAAGTGCTGTCAATTAAAGATTTTTTTATGAGTTTAAAATTTAAAAATACCATTATTAATTAGTTATTAACATTATTTCTTATTTTTAAACAATAATCTAAAAATAAAGAGGAGTAGTACCTAAAAGTTACAACAAGAGGTAATGGAGGACAAGGATGAAAAATATATTAAAAACTTTATTATTAGTGGGAATATTTTTTCCTATTAAGGTAGAAGGGGAGACTTTTTATAACGATTATTATTTATTAGAAAAAAACGCCACTGAATATAAAGAAGAGAATGAGAGTTTAAAAAGAGAAGAAAAAAAGCTTTACCAAAATATTTATTATGAGAAAGGAGAGTCTAATTATTATCTTCTTGGACAGAATCCGGAAAATTATAACATTCTTAATTATGATAATAAAAAAATGCAAATATTTTATGATAATGAGTATTCGAGCGATTGTAGTGGTCCATATACTAGTCATACGGTTTCTCATAATAATGGGGTAAGATACATTAGGTTTAATAATTTTATTGCTAATAATACTTCTCTTAAAGTCGTAAAGGTTTATTCTAATAATGAAATGATATTTTATTATGTGAATAATATCAATTATTATTTCCAGAATATTTTAGAACCTCAAAGTGAATTTATTATAGATTTAAGAGACGTATATTTAGTTCAAAATTTAAAAATAGAAGTTTATTTTAATGCCCAAGATTTAAGTAATATCAATTTTGACTTTGGAATTACTGATGATTTAATTAATTATCAGAATTTTAATAATAAAGTTCTAAGAAATAAACTTAATGAAGTACATACAATAAATTTTATTAATTACTCGCTTTTTGATGATAACTATTTTAGTTGTTCAAGAGAAGTTTATGAATACTATAATCTAAAAAAAGTTAATACGGGTGTTTATTCTGAGGCTCCTCTAGAAGGTTATGAGTTAGAATATGATGATTTTAAAATAGTTTATGATTATTATTTCAGAGATAAGATTGAAATAAAAGAATTGGAAGAAAAAAAGCAAGAAGAAACTATTATTTTATCGGTTACTCCAACTGAAGAAATAGAAATTAATTACTTAGATTTAGAAAAAGACAATAAGAAAACACTAAAAGTATCTACTAAAAAAAATTTTAATTTTATAAAAAAAGCTGAGATTAAATCTTTTAAAGATAATGATAAAGTTTTAGAAGATGATAATATTTCTGAATCAAATGAAAAGATAATTAAGTCTTTAAAATTAAATACTAGTAATAATCCTATTAAAAAGCCAAAAAATCAATTGCTTTACTTTATTTTGATATTTTTGCCTATTTTGCTACTAATTTCCTTAATTAAACGGAAAAATAAAAATAGGTTTTGTCGAATCTGTTTAAAAAAGTAAAATAGTACCCTATATTAAAGTAGAAGGTGTGATAAATGTTAAAAATTAATATGGAATACAGAAAGGGTGTACTCTTTGTTAGGTTAAAAGGAGACTTAACTAAATATACAGTAAATAGTTTAAATAATTATTTAATTCCAGTTATAACAAAAAATGGGATTAGATATGTAGTATATAATTTGGGAGCTGTGAGAATAATTGATAATTATGGAAAAGCTTCTTTAGAGAAAGGTGTGGAAGCAACTAGATTAAATGATGGAGAAACAATACTTTGCAATACTAATTTAAGTTTTAATAACGAATTTAAAATTGTTGCAGATGAGCTTAGTGCTTTATCATTATTAGAAGTCTAGGATAAGAATATGGAAGAACAAGAATTAATTCAGCAATATGAATTATATATTTATAAAATTTCTAAGAAGTTTTATAATGTTGAGCCTGCAGATTTATATCAAGCAGGATGTATAGGTTTAATTAAAGCAAGTCGAAAATTCAATCCCGATGAAGGTGTTGATTTTATGACTTATGCTTATAAATTTATTTTTGGAGAAATGTATGAATTAACAAATAAATGTCGCGATATTAAAATTAATAAATATTATTCAAGAATTCTAAAAGAATTAGAGAAAGCTAAGATAGAACTTACTCAGAAATTAAATAAGGTTCCGACTCTTACGGAAATTTGTTTATATACGGAAATAGATGAAACATTAGCAACTGATGTAATTTTATTAACTGGTCATATGCTTAGTTTAGAAGATGAATATAGTACTTTAAATGGAAACGTTTCCATAAAAGACTGTGTTGGAATTGAAGATAATGTAGATAATCAAATACTAATAAATGATTCAATGCGCCAATTAGATCCTCTAGAACAATCTGTAATAGATTATCGATATTTTCAAGATTTGACTCAAACAGAAACTGCAAATATTCTAGGAATAAGTCAAGTTAAAGTCTCAAGATTAGAAACGAGTTCTAAGAGGAAAATAAAGGAGTATATCGCAGCTTAATTGTGTTCATAATATAATAGGTGATATAGGTGAATAAAAAAGAATATACAGAAATAGTTAAAAGGATAACTCCTAAAGAAAAGCTTTTAGAAAATGCAATAAATGCATTTTTGATGGGTGGAACTTTAGGATTTTTAGCTGAAGGATTAAAAATGTTGATAGTTTATTTTTTTCATACTCCAGTAATTGTTGCAATTAGTTGGGTTCTAATAATCTATATATTTTTAGCTTCTTTATTTACAGCTTTAGGATTTATGGATAATTTTGTTGCTAAATTTAAATGTGGATTAATTATACCGATTACAGGATTTTCTCATTCAGTAACTAGTGCATGTATGGATTATAAAAAGGATGGATTTATTACTGGAATGGGAGCTAATATCTTTAAGTTAGCAGGATGTGTTTTACTGTATGGAGTTGTGGCCGCATTTATTATGGCAATAATTAAGGTGATAATATATGTATAATCTTAAAAATATTTATATTAATGATTATTTTACAATTGTTGGTCCTTTAGAAAAAGCTCATGAATTAAAAAATTGTAATATTTACTTAGATGATTATTATTATGGGGAAAATTCAATTGAAAAGGCTGAGGCAAAAATGCAAAAAGAAGTTTTAAATAATTTAATTCCTAATAATAATCCTGAGATAATAATGGGTGGAGATTTAACTAATCAACTAACAGCCACCGGTCTTGCTGTTTGTGACCAAAATATTCCTTATATGGGGTTATATTCCGCCTGTGCGACTTCAGCATCAGCTTTTATAACTTTAGGAAATTTTATTATGAGTAAAAGTATTAAAGAAGGATTATTTATTATTAGTTCTCATAATTTGGCGGCTGAGAAGCAATTTAGATTTCCGGTAGAATATGGAGCACCAAAACCACTTAGAAGTTCTTTAACTGCTACAGCAGCTGTAGGAATGATTATTTCTAATAAACCAGGAAAAATAAAAATCGTTAATGGAACCTTAGGAAAAGTTGTAGATTCTGGAGTTAAAGATGCTCATAATTTAGGTGGAGTAATGGCAATTAGTGCTGTAGATACTTTAATGTCGCATTTAAAATCAACCAAAACCTCGGTTGGAGATTATGATTTAATTTTAACTGGTGATTTAGGAAAGGTTGGAAGCAATATTTTTAAAGAAACATTATTAAAAATATATAATATTAAATTAAAAAATCATTTGGATGGCGGAGCGAGTTTATATAAAGATTTTGAATACTCTGGAGCTAGTGGGCCTGCTGTGTTACCTTTAATATTAGTAACTAAAATTTTAGAAAATAAAAAATATAAAAAAATATTATATTTAGCAACAGGGTCACTTCATAGTCCGTCTTTAGTAAATCAGAAAAATACTATTCCAGCAGTTACGCATGCTGTAAGTTTGGAGGTGTTATAATGACTCTAGTTTATTCATTTCTATTTTGTGGAATCCTTTGCTTAATAGCTCAATTAATTTTAGATAGAACAACATTAACACCCGGACACTTAACTTCGATATATGTTGTATTAGGAGCAATTTTAGGATGTTTTAATATTTATGAAAAATTTGGAGAAGTAGTTGGAGCAGGAGCTTCAGTTCCGATTATGTCTTTTGGTAATATCTTATTAAAAAGTTCATTTGAAGGATATCTTGAAAATGGATTTTTAGGATTATTTGGAAATATGTTTATGGGGGCTGGAGCAGGAATAACAGCAACAATCTTATTTGCTTTTATTCTAACCTTATTTACAAAAGTAAAAGACTGATTGAAAACAGTCTTTTAATATGATAAAATTTAAACATAATAGTTAAAGGTGATACATATGAAAAGATTAACTAAAAGATATATTCTTTATATAAGTCTGG
>CAZFQF010000021.1:4411-12190 GCA_964520725.1 uncultured Muribaculaceae bacterium
TTGATACAAATACTACGCATACATATTCATTTAGAATGTGGTTAAATGCAGATAACGAAGCAATTTGGAATGATAATACATTAAGTAATAAAACTTTCAAAGTGAAATTATCAGTAATTGCTGAGCCTAAAGTTAAACCCGATATATTGAAGTTAACGACTGGGGAAAATGGAACGACAGCGTCATTTCTAGGCGGCCCTATAACAAGACAAAATATCGAAGAAGTTATATTTACTGATACTAATACTGTTCCCTCGGGAGTAATAGGATCATGGGATGTATCAGCAGCTGAAAATGGCTCAATCATGGCTTGGTATGAAAATACTGGTTCAAGTGGTAGATATAAGGTGACGATTGGGCAAAATGGTGGAGTTTACGCTAATCCAAATTCAACTCGTTTATTTAATAACTTAAGATATGTTATTAATATTGATGTTACTAAATTAAATACTTTTTTTACTACAAATATGGAATATATGTTTGATTATGCAGGATATAATTCATCCACTTTTGCCGTAAATGGTTTAAATACTTGGGATTTAACAGGTGTTACTACATTAGATACTATGTTTAATCGTGCTGGAAATGCAACTAACGATACTGTAAAATTTGATGTGGGTTTATGGGATGTCTCAAATGTGGCAAATCTTGCAAACTTGTTTTGTTTTGCAGGAAATAATTCTTCTAATCTTATATTAAATATGAGCAAATGGGATGTATCTAGTGCAACATCTATAGAATATATTATATATGGAACGGGACAATATACTAATAATAGAATTATTGACTTAAGTAACTGGGATACTAGTAAAGTTACTAATGCTACATATGCTTTTGGCTATTTAGGATTGTATGCAAACAATGTAAAAATTAATCTTAGTAATTGGAAAATATCAACGATTAATAATATGAATACAATGTTTTGGAAATCTAATTTAAGTGAACTTAGATTAGATAATTGGACAGTCCCGACAGCTGTTAAAGTTGATATGTTTTCTGAATTTCCCACAAGTGCACAAATTTATGTTAAAAATAATGAAATGAAAGATTGGATACTTGATGGAACAGCTATTCCTGAAAGTGTAGCTATTAATGTTATAAATCCTTAGAAGAATTTATTTCTTCTTTTTTTATAAATTTATTAACAATAAATATAATAAATATAACAATTAGTATTATTCTTATGTTAGAAAAAATAAAATTAAAACTATTAAAAATACTATTAATAAAAAGAGTTATTATTAAAAATGTTAATAGCATTTTTTGATTTGCAACTTTAATAATATTATTAGTACATATTCCCATTAAAATAAACATGGAAAAAAACCAACTAATAAAAACGATGTTTTGAATATTATTAATTGAATCTAGAATAGATATTTGTTTTAAAACAATATACTCTGGATAACTAAAAATAGATGCTACTTCTATTCCGAGAGAACCAATAATTAAAATAAACAGAGTTAAAATAGTTAAAGAAGAAAATAAATAAGTTTTAAAATTATAATTTTCTTTAAATTTATCAAGAGTAAAATAGGGGAGCGTACTTATTAAAGCAAAATCTAATCCTGATAATAAAATATCTAAAATAGAACTTTTTCCAAAGATAGGTAATAAATTATTTATTTTAATTAAGGGAATTAAAGATAAAGTATTTATTAAAAAAACTAAAATATTTATTAAAATTAGAATACTACCAACTTTAAAAATAGTGGTTTTATGCTTACTACTAGAGTAATAAATTAATAAGAGTAAAGGAATCATAATAATAAATTCAGGAGTCTTATCTAAATATAAAATTGAGATACTTCTAGTAGCCGACATTAAGGTTATTAATAAAATAATAAGATTAATTAATAAAAATAATACTTTATTATTTTTATTTGGAAGTAATTTTAAAATATAATTAATTAATAAACCTAAAATAATTCCGATTGTAATACTTATCCAGTAGTCATTTCCGACACTTTTAATAATTTGAATAATCCCAATGCCTAAAAATAAAGGATGAATTAATAAATATAAGATTGAGTTGTATTGATATTTAGTTATCTTATCCATTAGTCTTCCTCCATATTATCTGATGTTAAAAAGTTATTAGTTATTTTGACTTTGGTTTTTATTTCAAAGTTAAGATTTTTAAGTGAGTTGTCAGTATTCAAGTTTTGATTATAAATGATTTTTTTAAAACCTAATATATCACTATTATTAGTAATTAATTTTAAGACAAAATTATTTATTTGTTCATCAAATAGTTTATTAACTTCATTTAGTTGTTGTTCTTTTTTATAGTTTTCTATTAGATAATTATTTTCTAATTCGATAAATGATCCTGTTAAATTTGGCATAAGATATAAAGTTTTGTCACGGTAATATATTTTGGTTTTATAATCAATTGCTTTAAATATGAATTTAGCATTTTCATCTTCATTATTCAAATAATAATTTTTAAAATTATTATTTAAGATGTTATATATTTCAATTTCTTTCTTATCTAAATAATCAACAATCTTTAAGTCATTAAAGATTGCAGCTCGATTAATAATAATATTATTTTCTTCTAAATCAAAGACAGGTAAAACAATGTCTTTAAATTTATTTAAATAACTTTGAAGTAAATCATTAATTTTGATATTAATATTATTACTATTGGTTTTATTAAATAATTTTTTAACATATCTACCAAATATCTCTTCAGAATTCATAATATTCTCAAGTGCTATTTCTTGAGAATCACAAATGGCAATATTATAATTAAAGGCATAGTTGTTATCTTTAACGATAAAGTTAACTAAGCTTAGTAATTTATCTTCAGTTATACTACTAGAAATTAATAAGACATCAAGATTAACAAAATATAAGTCTTTATTAAAAGAAGATATAGAATTTTGAATTGCAAAGTCTAAGGTATGTCCTTTACCATGAAGTAAATAAGAAGAATATTTATTATCTTTATTATTTTCTTGAATTTCTAAAAGAACTTCATAATTATTATCTTTATAATCTATAGCCATTGTTGAAACAATAGCTAAATCATTGACTTCTTGATAATTAAAACATCCAGTTGTACAAAGTAAAAGTAAAAAGATTAAAATTATTTTTTTCATATTATTTCTGCTTTCTAATATTATCTGTTAAATATTTGCTTCGCTTATCATTATATTTTCTTCTCGTTTTAATTAAAGTTTCTTTAAGATAAGAAAAGTCTAACGGAGCAATTGGGAACATATAATTTAAATTAAAAGTTTCAAATGAACATAAATTAATGAGCATAAACAGAAAACAAACAGTTATTCCATATAAGCCTAAAAAAGCAGCAGATATTAAGAAAAGATATCTCCAAGCTCTAATAGCTCCGTTCATTTCAACTTCATTAAAAATTAAGCTTGAGACAAATGTAAGGGCAATAATTATAATCATAATCGGGCTTACTATCCCGGAAGCAACAGCTGATTCTCCCAAGATTAATGCTGAGAGAATAGAAATAGCACTGCCGTAGCTATTAGGAAAACGAATATCACTTTCTCTGATTAACTCACAAATAAATAACATAGTAAAAGCTTCTAAGATAGAAGGAAAAGGAACTCCAAATCTTTGGGTGGCAATATTCATTAATAATAATGTAGGAACTGATTCATGATTAAAGTTCGTAATTGCAATATAAAAAGCGGGAGCTAAAATAGTAATAATTAGACAGACAAACCTTAAGACTTTTAAAAAGTTAGTGTTGAGACTATTAGTTGAACTATCAACAGTTGGATTAATAAAATCAGCAAGAACTGCGGGAAGAATAATCGCAAAAGGTGAAGTATCAACGATAATAACTACTTTTCCAGCTAGTAAGGCTTTAACAATCGTATCAGGTCTTTCGGATAACTGAGCTGAAGGAAAAACATTTCTATTTTCGTTAATTAAAAATTGTTTTAATTCACCAGAAGAGATAATAGCTTCAGTATTAATAGTATTTATTTTTTTAATAACATCTTCAACTAACTGAGGTTTAACGATATTATCAATATATAATAAACCAGTAGTAGTTTTAGTATATCTCCCTAAAGTAAACTCTTGAATTTTTAAGTGAGCATTTTTAATTCTTCTTTTAATTAAACCGAGATTTTTTTGAAAATTTTCTACCAAGGCATCTTTTGAACCATACAAAGCGGGCTCAACTTCAGCCGGACTAATAGATCTATCTAGTTCAGCTTTAGTCTCTAAAGCCCATATTTCTTTATGAGTTATTACTAAAGTAAATCCATTACTAAGATAAAATTCCATTTCTTCTTTATTAATTTCTTTAGTATTAGGGGCTGAAATAATATCGGTTATTTTTTTATGTTTATTTTCAGTTGAAATCAAATTACGTAAAACGTAATTATTAACTCTATCTCCACTAGCAACAGATTCCAAATAGACAAGGTAAATAGTCTTTAAATTTTTTTTGATTTTTCTAATTATTAAATCGGGTGTATTAGAAAAAATAGTTTTAATTTCTTCAATTGGTTTCATATTTATCACTAATTTTAGTATGGCTTTAATTTAATTTTTTATTTAAGTAACTAAGTAAAATATATTTTTATACAATTTATAAATATGACTTAAATTGTGCTATAATTTATTTAGAGAGATGAAGAAATGCTAAGAATAACTCATTTAGCTCCTGCTGGCTTTTTAATCGAAAGTGATAAGGAAAAATTAATTTTGGATAGTAATGTTTAAATTATACTGAAACAACTGAGAAAATGGTTTATATTATTTAATTGCTAAATATATATAAATTATTAAGTGAAATAAATAAAGGAAAGAAGGATTTTATGAATACACTTGTAATTAAAAATTTGACTAAATATTACGGAAAAATAAGAGGATGCGAAAATATTAACCTGGAAGTAAAAAAAAGTGAGATTTTTGGTTTTATTGGACCCAATGGTGCTGGGAAAAGTACGACAATAAGATGTGTTATGAATTTAATAAATAAAACATCAGGGGAAATTTATATTGATAATTTTCTGGTTCAAAATGATAATTATCAAATTAAAGAAAAAATTGGTTATTTACCTTCAGAGATTCATTTATATGAAGATTTGACAGTTAAAGAGTTACTTGATTATAATGCATCTTTTTATAAAGTTAATTCTAAGAAGAAAACTAGAGAATTAGTTAAAGAATTGGATTTAGATTTAAAAAAGAAAGTTGATGAATTATCTTTAGGAAATAGTAAAAAATTAGGGATAGTTCTTTCTTTAATGCACAATCCAGATTTAATTATTTTAGATGAACCTACCAGTGGCTTAGATCCTTTAATGCAAGAAAAATTTTATGAGATCATTTTAAAAGAACAAGCAAATGGCAAAACAATTTTTCTATCTAGTCATAATTTAAGCGAGATTAAAAGATTATGTGATCGGGTAGGGATAATTAAAGATGGTAAAATGATAGAGATTAGTGATACTGATAAATTATTAAGTGCTGATTTTTCGATTGTTAAAATATATAGCAAAAAAGTTAAACAAATAATAAAAAAATTAAAGGTTAATATTCTTGATGAAAAAGAAGGTTATATTAAAATTATGTATAATGGAAATGTAAATGATTTAATTAAAGTTTTATCAGAGTTTGAAATCGATAAATTACTTATTGAAGAGCCAGCGCTTGAAGAGTTATTTAAACATTATTATTCATAGGAGGTATGAGAGATGTTAAAAAGAGAATTAAAACTAAATTTAAAAAGCTTATTAATATGGAGTATGGTTTTAGTTAGTTTATTTTTATTAGTATTTAGTGTATATCCAAGTATAGTTAGCGATAAAAATGTGGATGCAATAAATGAAATGATGAAGGTCTTTCCTAAAGATGTTTTAGAAGTTTTTAACATGGATATCGCTAGTATGTCTAGTGCCTTTGGCTGGTTTCAAACTGAAGGAATGACATTTTTACTTTTAATAGGAGGATTATTTGCGGGTATTTTAGGGGCTACTATTTTAACTAAAGAAGAAAGTGATAAAACAATTGAATATCTTTATTCCAAACCGATAACTAGAAACAAAATAGTGACTTCTAAAATATTATGTGGAATTATCAACATCTTGACTTTTAACCTTATTATTACTTTATTTAATCTAATTGCCCTTAAAATAAGTGGAGATATTGATTTAAAATTATTTTTAATGATTTCATTATCACCTTTAATAGTTCATTTAGTATTATTTTTTGTTTCACTATTTATATCTAATTTTTTCACTAAGACTAAAAAAACCATGTCTTTAGCAGTAGCTTTAGTATTTATAAGTTTCTTTTTACAAATAATTGGGAATATGAGTGATAAAATAAAAGTAATTAAGTATTTTAGTGTTTTTGAAATTCTACCAGCCAGAAACATTATTTTAAATAATAAAATTGATATTATAAGATTGATAATTGCGTTAACCTTGATGATAGTGTTTGGAATTTTAACTTATATCCGTTATAATAGAAAAGAACTCGTTTAATTTATATTAGTAATATTTTTATTAGTTATTAATATAATATGAAAGAAGTGTTTAAATGGGAGATTTATTCTTATATGCATTAATTTTATTTATAATTGTAACATTAATTAATATTAACTCTTGACAAAATAGAAAGAAATGATATAATATCTTTGTCATTTAAAGGAAAGCGATGTATCCACATCCACCTGATTCATACGTTTGAATAGGTAAAAAGCTAAGATATGTTTTATATTAAAGTTTTTAAGGTGGATGCGTAGGTGCATTCACTTTTTGATTATATGGAGGTGCTTAACAATAGCAAATATCAGAAAAGATGATTTACCGATAAACGAGAATATCAGAGTAAGTGAGCTTATGGTGATTGGTCCAAATGGGGAACAAATGGGTACTAAGAAATTATTAGATGCTTTGACTCTAGCTAATTATGCTGGGTTAGATTTAGTTTTAATGAGTGGTAATAGTCCACAAGCAGTAGCTAAAATTATGGATTATAATAAATACCGTTATGAAAAACAAAAAAAGCAAAAAGAAGCATTAAAGACTCAACGTACGAGCAACAAGGAAGTTAAAGAATATCAATTCTCAGTTAGAATTGATGTTGGGGATTTTAATACGCGTAAGAAAAACGCTGAGGAATATCTAATAAAAGGTCACAAAATTAAAGCGTCTTTGAGATTTAAAGGAAGAGAAATGGCTCATACAGAGTTGGGAAGAGAAGTTTTAGAAAAATTCGCTGAATCTTTATCGGAAATTTCAGTAATTGAAACTGCTCCAAAATTAGAGGGCCGTACAATGACAATGATTGTAGCACCAAAAAAATAAGGAGGAATAGAAAATGCCAAAACAAAAAACACATAAATCTAGTAGTAAAGTTTTTAAGAAAAAGAAAAACGGAACACTAGTATTTAAAAAATCTGGTGGTAACCATAAAACTGCCAAAGATTCAAGTAAACAAGTTAGACAAAGAAGAAATAAGGGAGTATTAGCGAAAGGAGACGCTGACAGAATTAGTTCTGTTATCTAGAGGTGTGAATTATGACAAGAGTTAAAGGTGGATCTGTTGCTAAAAACAGAAGAAGAAAAGTTTTAAAACAAGCTAAAGGTTACTTTGGTAGTAAACATAGATTATTTAAGACTGCACAAGAACAAACATTTCACAGTGGGGAATATGCTTACCGTGATCGTAAAGTAAATAAAAGAAACTTTAGAAAGTTATGGATTACACGTATCAATGCAGCTTGCCGTGAAAATGAAATTAGTTATTCTAAATTTATTAATGGTTTATTAAAAG
>CAZFQF010000022.1:0-12174 GCA_964520725.1 uncultured Muribaculaceae bacterium
GATAAATATTTGCCTATAAGGACTAAAAAATTATTAGAATATACAAGAGATGAAAACATTGCTTATGGAATGTTAATAATTATTGGTTTATTAACAAGCATTCATTGTGTTAGCATGTGTGGAGCAATAAATTTATCGGCATCCTTAAATATCAAAAGAAGTAAAAGTTTTAAAAATGCTTTTTTTTATAATAGTGGAAGAGTTATATCATATACTGTGCTTGGAGCTCTAGTTGGCTTTATCGGTAAGGTTTTCAGCGTTAATTATGTATTTAAAGGAGCAATAATTTTAATATCATCGATTATAATGTTATTAATGTCATTAAAGATGCTTGGAGTTATTAAAATTAGGCCTTTGCCATATTTAAAACTAAAAAATAAAAGTAAAAGTTCTTTTATAATAGGTTTATTAAATGGATTAATGCCTTGTGGACCACTCCAATCTATGCAAATTTATGCTCTATCAACGGGAAGTGCTATTAAAGGAGCAATTTCGATGTTTTTATTTGGAATAGGAACGGTTCCACTAATGTTACTAACGGGTATTATATTTAATTTATTAACCAGGAAAAGAAGAATTTTACTTAATAAAATAGCATCAGTTTTAATATTAATACTTTCATTAACTATGTTTAATAGAGCTTTATTAGTTTTAAAAATTGATTTATTTAAGCCTAATAATAACTATAATGATTTTAAAGCATCAACTATTATAGATAATTATCAAGTTGTAAAAATTGATTTAAATTATGGGAACTATAAAGACATAATAGTTCAAAAAGGAATTCCAGTTAAAATGATAATAAGTGTTGAAAGCAAATATTTAACTGGCTGTAACGAAGAGTTAGAAATACCCGAATTTAATATAAAAAAAGAATTAATCGCAGACGAAAATATTATAGAGTTTACTCCAGACAAGACGGGAAACTATTATTATACATGCTGGATGCAAATGATTAAAAATAATATTAAAATAATTGATGATCAAGAATATTTTAAAAAAGGAGAAGATAAATGAACAAAGTAATATTAAAAATTGAGGGAATGAGTTGCAGTGCTTGTTCGAATGGTTTGGAAAAACATTTAATTAAACGAAAAGGAATTATTAAAGCTAATATCAACTTAGTTTTAGCCCAAGCTTTAATCGAATATGATGATAGTTTAACTTTAGAACAAATAGAAAAGTTTATAGTCGAAGCGGGCTTTCAAAGTTTAGGAATATATAATAATCAAATAGAAAATAAAAGTGATAATAAAGGAATAATAATTTATACTATTTTTTCTATTTTAGTTTTATATATATCAATGTCTCATATGGTTTCACTTCCTGTAATTCCTTTCTTACATATGTTAAATTATCCTATTAATTATTCGTTTGTTTTGCTAATTTTAACAATCCCATTTTTATTTTATAGTGTAGATATCTTAAGAAACGGCTATAAAAATTTAATACATAAGACTCCAAACATGGATACTCTAGTATCTATTGGAGTAATATCTAGTTTTATTTATAGTTTATTTGGAACTATTATGATTTTACTAGGAAAAGTTAATTATGTAGAAAATTTATATTATGAGTCAGTAGTAATTATCATTATTTTAATAAAAATAGGACGATTTATAGATTTTAAGAGTAAAGAAAAAACTAAAGAAGCTATTCAAAGTTTAATTCAAATTACTCCTATAAAAGCATTATTAAAGACTAAAGATGGAGAAAAAGAGATAACTATTGATGAAGTTAAAAAAGGTGATATATTAATTTGTAAACCTGGAATGAAAGTTGCTGTTGACGGGAAAATAACAAAAGGAACCGCACATTTAGACGAGGCGTTTATTACTGGAGAATCACTTCCAATAAAAAAAGGTAAAAAAGATTTAGTAGTTGCGGGAAGTATAAATTATGATGGATATTTCGAATATGAAGCTGAGAAAATTGGAAAAGATTCTTGCATTTCAGAAATTGTTAGGTTAGTAATAGAAGCAACAAATTCTAAGGCACCTATCTCAAAATTAGCAGATAAAGTTAGTGGATATTTTGTTCCGATAATAATAGTTGTGGCAATTATTACGTTTATTATCTATTTAGTCTTAAATTTGGGGTTTGATAATGCTCTAAAGCATTTTATAACAGTTTTAGTAGTCGCATGTCCATGTGCTCTAGGACTTGCTACTCCGCTTGCGATTGTTGTAAGTGAGGGATTATGTGCTAAAAATGGGATTTTAGTTAAAAGTAGCGAAGTTTTAGAAAATTCTCATAAAATCGGGACAGTAATATTTGATAAAACAGGAACATTAACTTATGGTAATTTAAAAGTTTCTAAAATACTAAATTATAGTAAATATTCAGAAAATAATTTAATGCAAATTATAGCAAGTTTAGAAAGCCAATCAAGTCATCCAATAAGTAACGCTTTTATTAATTATGCCACTGATAAAAAATTAAATTTTTTATCAGTAACCAATTTTGAAAATTTAGAAGGTGTAGGATTATTTGGAACTCTAGAAAAAAGGAAATATTATATAGGAAATAATAAAATTTTATCAAAATTAAAAATTGCCAATAAATATTTAGAGAGTGAAAGAATATTAAGTTTAGAAGGAAACAGTTTAGTGTATTTAATAGAAGATAAAGAAGTATTAGCTTTAATTGGAGTTAAAGATATAATTAGAGATAGTGCTAAATCAACAATTGCTAAACTAAAAAAAATGAATAAAGAAGTTATTATGCTTACAGGGGATAATGAAAATACCGCAAATATTATTGCTAATAATTTAGGAATAGACAAAGTAATAGCAAACGTCCTGCCAAAAGATAAGTTGAAAGTTTTAAGAGAGTTACAAAATGAACAAAAGTTAGTAATGATGGTCGGAGACGGTATTAACGATGCTCCCGCCCTAGCAGCTGCTAGTGTTGGGGTTAGTATATCTAGTGGGATGGAAATTGCCAGTGACTCAGCTGATGTAATTTTAATGAGAGATGATTTAAATAAGATTATATCTTTATTAACAATAAGTCAAAAGACAATTAAAAATATTAAACAAAATTTATTTTGGGCATTTTTTTATAATATTTGTATGATTCCTTTGGCAACGGGCTTATTTACAAGATTTAATATTGATATGAATCCGATGGTCGCAGGTTTAGCAATGACTTTTAGTAGTTTGAGCGTAGTATTTAATGTTTTAAGATTAAGAAAAATAAAATTTTAGAGGAGAAAAAATGAATAAAATAAAAATTATATTAATTCTAATAACTTGTATATTTAGTTTAAGCGGGTGTTCTAATAATAAATTAAATAATAAATTTGTTGATGCGACACTAGATGAGCAAAATAATATTGTTATTGATTCTACAAATATAAACTCTAAGGCGGAGTTTATAAATTATGAATTAGATAATATAAAAGTACAGTTTATTGCAGTTAAAGGAACAGACAATAGTATTAAAATCACCTTTAATACTTGCCAAATTTGTAACTCAGCACCTGAGGCTTACTTTGTTCAAGAAGGAGATTATTTTGTTTGCCAGAACTGTAAGAATAAATTTCATGTAGATGAACTAGGGTTAACCAAAGGTGAATGTCATCCAATTCCTGTGGAAGAAAAGGAAGAGAAGAATAACCAAATATTAATATCTAAAGATTATATTAAAAACTATAAAGATAATTTTATTAATTGGGCAGGTCCAATTAATTAATAATAAATATTATCAATAAAACATTTAAAAATACAGGAATTTATTATATATTAGAGATAGGTGAAGTTTATGAATCAAGAAAAAATCGGGAAACTGATAAAAGATCTTCGAATTAAAAACAATTTAACTCAAAATGATTTAGCAAATATCTTGGGAGTTACTTACCAAGCTGTAAGTAAATGGGAAAACGGGAAAAACATTCCTGATATCGCAGTTTTAAAACAAATAAGTAGTTATTTCAAAATAGATATAAATAATCTTCTAGAGGGAAATTTAAGTTCTAAAAATAACAAAAATATTAAAAATTTAATTACGCTAGGAATTATTTTAATCATAGTTATATCAGTTATGATTGTTTTTAGTATTAAAGCAAACAAAGATAATTTTGAATTTAAAACTATTTCTACAACTTGTAATTCTTTTAATATAACTGGTAGTATGGCTTATAATAAAGATAAATCATCGATATATATTTCTAATATTACCTATTGTGGCGGAAATGATAATACGCTTTATAAAGAAATTAAGTGTACTTTATATGAAGAAAATAAAAATAGCAATATTAAAATCGGAACACATAATTATAAAAATTCAAAAGGGATAACGCTAGAAGATTTTTTACATAATACAAAATTTAATATCGATAATTATAAGGCTACTTGCAAGAGCTATCAAAAAAGCAATCTTTATATTGAAATTAAAGCAACAACAGACGACGAAAAGATAATAGGGTATAATATTCCTTTAGCTTTACAAGAAAATTGCCCAAAATAAAGACTCAACTTAAATTATAATTATTTCAATCTTCAGTTTATTTATTAGTAATAATTATTTTTATATAATTAATTTCAGAAAGGAGAAATATATGAAAAAGTTTTGTGTTTTATTTTTAAGTATTTGTTTAATATTTGTAAGTGGATGTAAAAACGAAAATGGCGTGGATACTAAAAACAAAGATGCAATTAATTTTAAAACTGAATATGAAAAGTCTAATGGAGTTCAAAAAGAAAATAGTGACAAAACAATCAGAACTTTAACCATTCCTGAAGATAATCCCTTTATTTATAAAGAACCAAAAGATATTGTAGATTCGATTAATAATAAAGAGACATTTTTAGTTTATTTTGGTTTTGCTGATTGTCCTTGGTGTAGAAGTGTTGTGCCTACCTTAATAGAAATAGCAAAAGAACGTAATATTAAAAAGATTTATTATGTTGATATAAAAGAAATTAGAGATATTCTAACTATTGATAAATCTGGTAATATCAAAATCGAAAAAGAAGGAACGGAAGATTATTATCAGCTTCTTAAATTATTAGATAAAGTTTTAACCGATTATAAATTGAAAGATAATAATGATAAAACGATTTTAACTGGTTCTAAAAGAATTTATGCACCAAATATTGTCGCAGTTATAAAGGGAGAAGCTAAAAAAATGGTTACAGGAATCAGTGAAAAACAAACTGATGGATATGCAGAGCTTACTGACGCAATAAAAGATGATATATATAATCAGTTTAAGAGTGTAATAGATTTAATTATAAAAAAATAAAATTTGTTTTCATAAGTTTATCAGAGCTTATGATTTTTTTAATAACTAAGCTATTTTAAGTTTCTGTTTTTTCAAAAATAACATATTCTATTTTATATGAGAGGGGTTTTTATATGAATGAAATATTAAATCAAGCTGATATAGAATATCAATATCGAATTAATCCTAGTGGGCCAGATTTAGATAACTCTTTATCAAGTAACGAAACAGAGGTGGCTTTAGTGTTAGGAGAACTTAGTATGGTTAAAACAGTAGATAAAGCTTATGCAACCATTGGAGACGTTCTTACATATACCGTAGTTTTAAGAAACATTGGAAATATTTTATTATCTAATATTGAATTTGAAGATATAATTCCAACTGGAGCTACATTTGTAACAGGAAGCGTTACTGTGAATTCAGTTTCTCAACCGACTTATAATCCAAATGTAGGTTTTAGTTTAGGAACAATGCTTATTGCCGGAACTATCACCGTCACCTTCCAAGCAACAGTTACTTCGCTTCCGAGTCCTAATACACTAAATAATCAAGCAACTTCTACATTCAACTATTTGGTTATTGTTCCAATCACTGGAAGTTCAAGTAGTAATATTGTTACAACAACGGTAAATGTTACAAACTTAAATATTACTAAATCTGCTGATGTAAGTGCTGTTAAACCAGGAGATACAATTGTTTATACAATTGAAGTAGAAAATACTGGAAATGTAATAGCTAGCAATGTCCAATTTATTGATCAAATAGATTCTAATACTACATTTGTTGCAGGAAGTGTTACTATAAACGGTAGCCCAGAGCCTACATTTAATCCAAGTGTTGGATTCGCTCTTCCAAACATTAATGCAAATGATACGGTTACTGTAAGCTTTCAAGTTACTGTGAACTAATGATTAATAATGTTAGTAAGATCACCTATGACTTAGGTAACATTAAAAATTTAACTATAAAAAGTAACAAAGTAGGAATTTTAGTTAGCCGAAAACTATTACAAGTATGTATAAGTGCCCAATCAGGGTATGTTTATATAAATATTTTTAATAATACAGGTTTAGATATTGATTGCTTAAATGTTATTGATCACAATAATAAATTCAAATATAAACAAAAAAAATTAAGTAACAATAAAATAAAGGTTATTAAATATCAAAAATACTTTGAACCTCAAATTTTAATTTTTTATAGTGAAAGAATAAACAATAATTTATCAACTGTTTATCTAGGAAATAAATCTTGCAACAAATTTGTATATTGAGATACTAAAGAGTATCTCTTTTTTATTCTATATTTTTAACTTAAAACATACTTTTTTATAAGGAGAGATTTAAATTGAAGAAAAGGTATAAGGGATTAATTATTAACAATTTACGGATTAAAGATATTACTTACTTTGGAACAGAATATATTGTAGAAGAAAACGATAGTTTATATGATATAGCTCAAAGATTTTATACTACAGTAATCAAGTTAAAAGAAATAAATTCTTTAAAAAGTGAAACTATTCATCCCGGGCAAATACTAATAGTAGATAATGCGTATAATCCTGAACGCCCCGATTTATATTTAAAATATATAGTTAAAAATAATGACACTATATACTCTATAGCATATAATTACGGAATGACAACTTTAGAATTAAAAGAAATTAATAGTGAGTTAGACAATAAAATAGAAGTAGGAGAAACAATCTTTGTCTTTAATAGAAAACCGAAATTGAATTCTGAAGATACTTATGTAGTAGAGAAAGGCGATAATTTATATTCTATTTCTAAAAAATATAAAATATCTATCGAAGAATTAAAAGAAATAAACAACCTTAAAGATGATTTTTTAAAAACAGGAATGGAACTTATAGTATCGACCCCCGAAATAAAAAAGAAAAAACAAAAAGAAAGAGAAATTTACATCGTGATGCCAGGCGATTGTTTATACTCTATTGCTCTGAAAAAGAATACTACCGTTGAAGAGTTAAAAAAAATCAATAATTTAACAGATGATTTAATTTCTATAGGGCAAGAGCTATATCTTCCAGCAGAAGAAGATGAAGAACGTGGGCGATGAATTAATTGCTGTTGAATACACAGAATTGGATTTAGACTACTTGGCTCGGTTAATGCGAGCAGAGTCTATTGGTGAAGGAGAATATGGAATGTTATTAGTTGGAAATGTTGTAGTTAATAGACTTTTATGTAACACGCCCGACTTTGAAAATGTTACAACAATTCAAGAAGTAATATTTCAGATGCCTGGGGGATTTGCCGGAATAAATAGTAATTTATTTAAAGCATCTTCAACAAAAGAAGAACGAGAATTAGCTAAAAGAGTATTAAATGGAGAAAAATTTTGGCCAGCTTCTAGAGCTCTGTGGTTTTATGCTCCTAAAAAAAACGAGGTATGTTTAGCCACATGGTTTAACCAGCCCAATGTTGGTAAATATAAAAATCATTGTTTTTATGCCCCGTTAGAAGAACAATGTTAGAAAAAGAGGAAAATATGTTAAGTAATGAAAAATATCTAGTTAATTCGGTATTAAATGGTTTAATTTATTTGGAAAGTTTAAAAACATTTTGTGTTAATATTCGCGTTGCTTTTCTTCATAAAAATGAATATTATATTGATACAGCAATCGATTTTTATAACCAATGCCAAGATCTTATAGTCAAATTTTTAAAATATGCTAATCATAATTTAAGTAAAGAATTATTAGATGCTAAAGTGATAGTTACAAATTATACTTTACCAGCAACTCTATTAACAGAAAAATTGTTTGGAATAGAGTTACAACCAGAAATCATTGAAGAAAAATTAAAGTTAGAGTCGGGAGTACCTAAAAATATTAGTGATGAAGAAGCTTTAAAAATAGAAGTATTAAATGATAAAGCTTTAATAATATGTAGAAATCTGCGTAAATTTTTAAGAGAAATTTTCAATAATGAAGTAGAAATAAATTTGTTTGCCTATACTAGTCCATTTGCAATTCGAAACATGATTGAAGAAACTATAATCTATATTTTAGTTTTAGAAAGACTTAAAGAAAGAAGAGAAACAACCCCGACTTTTGCTACTGAAACTGAATACAAACCAATATATTTATTAAGAAGTTTTGCGATTTTTATTAGAAGCACAGTTGATGCGAGCAGGGAAGATATTATAGTAAAAGCTCAAGCTTTTATTGTTGAGTTGACTTATTTATCCGAAGAATATGCGACTACATCTTTATCACCTTACAGCCAAGAAGAATTAACAAAAAAAGGCAAAAAGCTTTTGGAAAGATTTACGCTTTTTTTAGAATATATAATAAAAGAATTATTAGAAAAACAAGTTTTTATTAAATTAGAAGCCGTAACTTTAGATGGAATGTATCGAACATGTCATGTAATTAATTATTTTATTTTCTCTTATGATGCAGCAATCGAAAAAAAGGAAAATCAATAGAAGAAAGGAGAATATACATGACTGATTATATTATTTATTCAATAGAAAACATTTTAACAATCTCTAAAATAATGTTTGATCATTCCATATTACTGATAGCAATGATTTCTTACGAAAACGATAATGTAATTAGATTATTTGAAAACGAAAAAGAAAAATACGAAAGATTTTTAGATGAATTCTTAGATTTTAGTAATATGAAAGTAACTAAAAATTTTATTGAATCTGAAATTTTTAATACCCCATATACAATAATATTAGAAGAAAAAACTTGTAATATTTTCAAAATTAAAAGAGATCCTAACTTCACATTAAAATGCCAAAATTTACAGTGGGGAATTCTAACATATTTAAATAATGAATTAATAACAATTGTAAAAAATTTTAATAATACTATATTATCATTAGTAAGAGAAAGTTTAAAAATTTTAAATAATATAAGAGAAAAATATGATATAGATGAACTTACTTTATACTTTGACACCGACTTTTTAACGCATCTTATTGAAGAAACCAAATTATTTATTTATACTTTAGAATATATTGGTAAAAGTCTTAATTTCACCCCTTCTTATATTTATTATTGCGAATATTATTTTAATATCTTTTTAAAAGAACACTCACAATATTTGGAAAATATGTTTGTACAAGCTCAACCAAGATATATTATCGAATTACCAAGATTTGTTAACGAGTCAAACGAATTATTAAAAGAGTTTGATAAAGAAATGAATCCTTCAAATATGAATAATATAAATATCCAAACAATAAATAAAGCTAATAACTTTGCAAGTTATAGTCATGAGCTTATTATTAGTATTTGCCACACTAAGTATTATATGACAATTGTTCCGCTTCTTTATGATCATATTTTAAGAGAAGCAAATTATATTGTTTATCAGTTGAATAATTTTAGAAACTATATTAAATAACCTTTTAAAAAAAGGATTTATAAGATATAATAATAAAGGTGATAAATAAATGAAAGTTTTACTTAAAGGAATATTGTGTGGAATTGGTGGAGTATCACCAGGATTGAGCGGAAGCGTAATGATGGTATTATTTGGATTATACGAAAAGACCGTGAACTCAATTGGAACATTCTTTAAAAACCCAAAAGCAAATTTTCGATTTTTATTTCCTTTATTTTGTGGGATTGGAATTGGAATTTTAATTTTTGGAAAAATTGTTGCTTTTTTATTAGATAAATTTGAAATGCCTACAAGATTTCTATTTTTAGGATTAGTAGTAGGGACTTTACCAATGTTTTATAAAGAAGTGAAAAAAAAGAAATTTAATAAAAAATATTACTTCGTAATGTTTGGGTCATTTCTCTTAGGATTATTCTTAATGGTAAATAATTCAGATATGTTTGTTCAAATAAAAACTTTAAATTTTATTCAAAGTGTTTTAATGGGACTTTTAATAGCGGCATCAACTATAATTCCTGGAATTGATAGTGCAGTGATGCTTTCATCAGTCGGATTATATGAAATATATATAAAAGCAATAGATACTTTAAATTTTTCGATTTTAATTCCAGCAGTAATTGGTGCAGGAATTGGGATAATAATATTTTCCTTTATAATGTCAATATTACTAAAAAAGTACCATACTATTACTTACTCGATAATTTTCGGATTCTTTTTATCCATTATTCCAAGTGTTCTAGAAGGAAAAATTAACTTTGGATTTAATTTTATAAGTGTTATTTCAATTATCTGTGCAATGCTCGGATTTACCTTATCTTTTAGAATGGAAAACATCAATAAAAAAAGCCTATAATGGTTTTTTTATTTGAAATAAAACTAAGCGTAAATTCCTTGGAGCATTTTAGTTACAGCTACATAAATGTATGAAATTTGATACCAAGTAGCAAAATCAATTATTCCTGTGGCAGGTAAATTAAAAACTTGTTGAAATTTTTTAACACTATTTTGAGTTTTTTCTCCGAAATTTCCGTCAGCGGGAGTAATAAGAGATATTGCAGGATAACTACCATTTATTACATTTAATTCATTTTGCATTTTTTGGACATATTCTCCACAATCTTCTAATTTTAAATTCTTACCAGGAAAAGAAAGCGGAAGCCCCTCAACATCATCAGCTGTTGATAATTGCATATCGCTACTATAGTAATGCCTTAAAATTCTAAGAGCATCATAACCCTGATCACCTAAAGTTTTAGAACCCCACTGAGAAAGCCACCCGGCTTTATTTACTTTTATTCCATCACTATATTGAGCAAAAAAAGGATTTTTATTATTACCTCTTCTAAGATATTGATTAAATATTTCATCAGTGATGTTAGAAATTGATTCAAATATTGTTCGGCCATGAGTATATTTTTGATCGTATGCTGTTGAAGAAGTAATTGTAAAAGGATATCCTTTAGAAGTATACCACTCTGTATAAATTCGATTTAATGTAAAAGAAATAATTGCAATAATATTTGCCTTTATAGTTTCTTTAGGCCAAGTACTATATATTTCTGAGCTTGCAACATTTTTTATATAATTTGGAAAAGAAACAATATAATTATTTGCCGATGAATTAGAAGGTATTCCATCATGAACAATAATGTATTCTGGAATTACAACTGAAGGTAAAACTCGAGCATTATCTTCATTATTATTTGAAAGATTTCCTTCATTTTCTGTTATTTTAGGAGGATAATCTCCCCAAAGTACATGTGGAGGTAAATCACTATATTCTACAGTCTTAAGATTTCCTTCTACAGCTTTTAAAAAAACATTTTGAATAGATGTTTCACCATCAAAAATTTGAACTCCTTCAGTTATAGAAGTTTCTAAAGCTGGTTTACTAACTTTTAAACTATATTCAGCATAGGGTTTAACTTCATCTTGAGGCACTAGCGAGTATTCTTTACTAGGTGCACTTAAAGATATTTTTCCGGTTTTACCATCACTATTAGTTAATACTTTTAAATCAAGATTAGCTCCGATAATTTCTACTTCTGCTCCTTCAACAGGGTTAGCCTCATTATCAGCAAATACTTGGACTATTAGATATCCAGTTGGCATTGAAATCAACATCCTTTCATAGTTAATTCTAAGATACTATATGCAATTGTACTAGTTAGTGTATCCTAATTTAACTAGATTAATATACTATATTAGTATAATAAAAGGAGGAACTATACGTGAAAAGTATGTTAAGAAAAAATTATTACATTCCCAATTTTTATTTATCATCTGTTTATCAATATATTAATAATCCAGATTATTCGAAAGACTTTACATTAAATAATAAAAGAAATATAAATTTAAAATTAGGAAATAGCGGAGTTGAAGTAGCTGATTTACAAGAAAAGCTGATTTCTTTGGGATATTTAAGGGGAAAACCAGATGGATATTTTGGAGAACATACCAAAAGAGCAGTAATAGAATATCAAAAAGATAACGATTTAATTGAAAATGGAGAAGTTAATTCAATTGTTTTTGACTCAATTAATAATATTTTAAAAGCGCTAA
>CAZFQF010000023.1:0-12069 GCA_964520725.1 uncultured Muribaculaceae bacterium
AAAGATAAAAATACCTATGATAAACAATTTAAAAAATGTGCCAATGCAGTAGGTAATGTTTTAGGAAAATATCATCCTCATGGTGATACATCAGTATATGATGCCTTAATTAGAATGAGTCAAAATTGGAAACAAAATCATATCTTAGTTGAAGTAGACGGGAATAACGGTTCAATTGATGGTGATCCAGCTGCCGCATATCGTTATACTGAAACTAGGTTAGCTAAAATAGCCGAGGAATTATTAAAAGATATTGATAAAGATACAATTATTATGGCTCCAAACTATTCAGATACTTTATTAGAACCAACAGTTTTACCAGCTAAATTTCCTAATTTATTAGTTAATGGGGCATCAGGAATCAGTGCTGGATATGCTACTAATATCCCTCCTCATAATTTAGGAGAAACAATTGAGGCCGTTATCAAGAGAATTGATAGTCCAAACTGTCATTTAGATACAATTCTAGATATAATTAAAGGCCCAGATTTTCCAACTGGGGGAATAGTTCAAGGAATTGATGGAATCAAAGATGCATTTACTACTGGACGTGGCAAAGTAATTATTAGATCACGTTATGAATTTACTAAAACCAAAGGTAAAGAGCAAATTATAATTACTGAGATTCCTTATGAAGTTAATAAGGCTTTATTAATTAAAAAAATCGATGATATTAGAATAGATAAAAAATTAGATGGAATAGCTGAAGTTAGAGATGAGTCAGATAAAGAGTC
Source organism: uncultured Muribaculaceae bacterium (assembly GCA_964520725.1). Lineage (GTDB taxonomy): Bacteria > Bacillota_I > Bacilli_A > RF39 > UBA660 > DUUS01. The sequence continues at coordinate 735 of CAZFQF010000023.1, forward strand.
TAATTTAAGAATTGCTATTGACTTAAAGGCTGGTGCCGATAAAGATTTAGTTATTAATTACCTTTTAAAAAATACAGATTTACAAACTAGTTATAATTATAATATGGTTACGATTGTTAATAGACGACCTAAACTTTTAGGAATTGTCCCAATAATTGATGCCTATATTGCTCATCAAAAAGAAGTCATTATAAAAAGAACTGATTTTGATTTAGCTTTTGCTAAAAAAGAAATTCATATTACTGAAGGTTTGGTTAAAGCAATTAGCATTTTAGATGAAGTAATAACTTTAATTAGAAAAAGTAAAAATAAAGCCGATGCCATCGAGAATTTAATCAAAGAATATCAATTTACTGAAGATCAAGCTACTGCAATTGTCATGTTACAATTATATCGATTAACTAATTTTGATGTTATAATTTTAGAAGAGAAACTTCAAAACTTAAGAAAAATAATCGATGAATTAGAGCAAATTTTAGCATCAGAAGATAAATTAAATGGTGTAATAAAAGATGAACTTAAAAAGATAAAAAAAGAATATAGTGTTCCACGAAGAACTGAAATAAGCCAAACCGTTTCCGAAATTAAAATCGATCAAACCGATTTAATTACAAAAGAAGATGTAATTTTAGTTTTAACTAATGATGGATATTTAAAAAGAGTTAGTAAAAAATCCTACGCAGCTAATGATGAAGAAACTGCATTAAAACCTGGAGATTATGTAATTAGTTATCTTCAAACGCATACGCTTAATAAATTAATTATCTTTACATCTTTAGGGAATTATTTATATATTCCAATTCATGAAATTCCAGTTTGTAAATGGAAAGAGCTGGGACAACATGTCAGTAATTTAGTTACTATCAGCCCAGATGATAATATTATTGCCGCATATGTAATTAATGAAAATACAACCAATCCAAATATTACTATTTTCACCGAAAATGGAATGATTAAAGTCTCTAACTTAAATGATTTTATTGTTAGTAGATATACTAAACCATATACAGCAATGAAATTAAAAGATAAAGATAAAGTTATTAATGTAACCTTAACTAAACCATATACATTATTAATTACTAAGTCTGGATATTATTTAAATTATAATTCTTCAGAGATTCCGGTGACTGGTCCAAAGGCATCAGGTGTTAAAGGAATTAATTTAAAAGATGATATTGTTATTAGCGGTCTTAATTATAAAGATGAGGATGAATATATTAATGTTTTTACTAATAAATCAACTGGTAAAAGAGTAAAATTAAACGAATTGAATTTCTTATCAAGAGCTAAAAGAGGAACAACATTATTAAAGAAAGTTAAAACAACTAATTATGAAATAATTAATGCTTTAATTAGTGATTCAAAAGATATAATTGGATTAAAAATTGATGATGATATAAATTATATTAAAAATAGTGAAATTCCAATTATGGATTTAGCTAGTACTGGTTCAGTTTTATCAAAATCTAAAATAGATAATTTTTTCTTAAAAAAAGAACTTTTAATTTTAAAAGAAGAAGTTAAAGAACAAGTAGAAACAAAAAATGAAACCACTGATATTAAAGAATTTACCATTGATGACTTTATTGACGACTTTAAATTATAGAATAAAAATCACCTATAAGAATATAGTATTATAGGTGATTTTTCATGACAAAAAAAGAAGAATTTAAAAATTTTGTGGCAGCGCATCCAGAGTTGGTTAGCTATGTAAAAAATAAAGATCAAACTTGGCAAGATTTCTATGAAATCTATGATATGTATGGAGATAATCCCGAAGTATGGGGAAAATACAATAATGTTCAAGATGAAAATCGAGCAGCTCCTTTAAATGAACTAACAAATATTGTTAAAACTATTAATATGAATAACGTTCAAAAATATATTAATAACGCTCAAAAAGCAATTAATGTAATTCAGGAACTTACTTCTAAAAGTCCTGTTCAAAATCCTCCAGTTCCTAAGACTCCAAGACCAATCACAAAATTTTTTGGAGACTAATTATGGAATATGAAATCCAAATGAAAATAATTAAAGATAAGAAATTAGCTACTTATTTAAAAGATCATTCTGAGTGGTATAAATATCTAAATCGTTCTAGTGATAACTATAAGATATTTTTAAGTGATTATAAAAAGTACAGCCGAGATGAAAATGTTGGTAAAATAAACAAGACAATTGACACTTTAGAAACTGTAAATTCTATTTTTAAGATAATAAATTTGTCTAGATAATAAATTTGTAAGACAATAATAAATTTGTAAGATAATAAATTAGTGTTGACATTCACGGATTTTATGATTATAATTATTCTAGAGAGTAGGTAATTATATATGTTTAAGAAGACTCGTTTAAATAAAAAAGGTTTTACATTAGTTGAATTGTTAGCTGTTATTGTTGTATTAGCTGTTATTATGGTTATTGCTATCCCATCTGTAATGGATACAATGACAAAAGCTAGATCAAAATCATTTTTATTGTTTGGTCAAAAAGTTTTGAATGCGGCGCAAGAAAGATACCAAACAGATATTCTTACTGGAACTGAAAAAGACGGAACAAAATGCTATACCTTAGCTAATGTAGGATTAGATAGTTCGAAGACTTCTTATCATGCGATAGTAAAAGTAGTAACAGTAATGTCTCCTTATTCGGTTGTATATACAATTAGTATAGCAGATAAATCATTTGAAACTACTAATAAATCATACAGCGAACTTAATGATAAATTAACATTAGGGGCTTCAACAGCCTCAGTTGATGCTGCAGGAGTTTTAACCAGTACAGCAGTAACTGGGTCGTGTACTGCATCATAAAAAACCAAATTAATTTGGTTTTTTCTTTTGCTTTAAATTAATTTATAATTTGTGGTATACTAAACAATAGGTGATAATAGATGTTAATAATTGGATCTCATACTAATTTTGGACCAGAACAAATTTTAGGATGTGTTAAACAAGCGATAAATTATGGTGCTAATACTTTTATGTTTTATACAGGAGCTCCCCAAAATACTATAAGAAGTACTATAAAGGAAGAATTAATTGCAGAAGCTTATGAATTAATGGAAAAAAACAATATTTTAGTAGATAAAATTGTTTGTCATGCTCCTTATATTATAAATTTAGCTAATAATAATGAACCAGAAAAATATGAATTCAGTATGAAATTTTTAAGAACTGAAATTGATAGATGTAAGAGCTTAGGAGTTAAATATTTAGTTATTCATCCAGGAAATGCTGTTAAACATGAAAAACCAGTTGCTTTAAATAATATAATAAAGGCGATTAATACGGTTTTAAGACCAGATGATAATATCTTGTTACTATTAGAGAGCATGGCAGGTAAGGGAACTGAATGCGGAATAAATATTAGTGAATTAAAAACTATTATTGATAATATAACATTAAAAGATAGAATAGGGGTATGTTTGGATACTTGCCATTTAAATGATTCTGGAATAGATATTTCTAAATTTGATGAATATTTAGATGAATTTGATAAAGCTATTGGGATTAAAAGAATTAAGTGTATTCATATTAATGATAGTAAAAATCAAATAGGAGAACATAAAGATCGTCATGCAAATCTAGGTTACGGGACAATCGGTTTTGATAGTTTAATAAAGGTAATTTATAACGAGAGATTAAAAGATGTTCCTAAAATATTAGAAACACCATATGTTGAAGATAAACCGCCATATAAATATGAAATTACTATGATTAAAGAAAATAAATTTAATGAAAATCTAATTGAAGATATAGTTAATAATAAATAAAGGAGAAGATTAATAATGAAAAAGAAAGATTATAAATTCATTGATGAAAAATTAAAGGAACTTTCCCAAATCAATATTATTAGTGAAGAACAGTATCAAATGGCTAACAATTATTTTAATAAAGATATAAAAGAAAAAATGTCTATTGCTACTATTTTTACCGCAATAGGGGTTCTATTAATGGCTTTAAGTATGATAACTATTTTTGCCTTTAACTGGGATACTATTTTTAAAGAAGTTAAAATAGCCGTTGCTTTTATTCCAATTCTTATTACGATAGTTATGCTATATTTTACTTTAAAAAAAGAAGATTCAAAAATGAAACTTTATACTAGTATAGTGGCTCCAATTGCTATTTTAGCAACCAATTCACTTCTTACTCAGATTTTTCATATTCAAACGGAGATATATGAATTGATTCTTACTTCGCTCATAATGTTTCTTCCTATTGCTTTTTATCTGAGAAGTCTGATATCACTTATAGTTTATGGAATTGGCGGGTTAATTTATACTTTTTCAGCCTTAGAGTCATATAATACCGATATTGGTTTACTTTATTCATTGTTAGTTATGTTGCCACTAATCATATATAACATTATTAACTATATTCGAAATAAAGATGATAAGACAAATTATGGAATGTGGATAGTAAATGTAATATTTTTAAGTATAATCTTATTTCATGAAGAAATACTTAGACCTGAGGTTTTAGTTTTATATTTATATACGATATACGTTTTAACTAGCTGGCTATTTAATACAAAAAATGTTTTCTCGAGATTAATATATATTGGATTTTTTGTTTATTTGATGATTTCTTGTATATCTACTGACTTGTTAAGTTATGTAGAAAATATAACTATTGATTTTGACACTTTATTATTAACTCTTATTTCCTTTGTGGCTATTTATTTCACAAAGATGTATAAAGATTCAAAAGAGTATTTTATTCTAGCGTTTGTTTTATTAATAGAATATACTGGTTTTACATCAATGCCAATATTTATTTTAGCAAATATTATTGCTTTACTTTTTGGGGTATATAAATTAGTTATTGGTAACCAAAACAATATATATGCTCAGAAGATTCAAGGAGTAATTATTATCTTGTTATTAGCATTATTTAGATTTATCAATTCTGATTTTGATTTTTTAACGAAAAGTATTATTTTCTTATTAACTGGAGTAGCTTTTATTATAATTGCCCGAAATATGAAACCGAAAATTGAGGAGATAAAAAATGATGAAGTTATCTAATAATAATAAAATTATCTTTATTATCTGTATATTATTTCTGCTGATTATTCCAATTTATACAGTCAGAATTAATGGAGTAGTTCTTAAAGAAGGCGCAGAATATATATTTGAAGTTGAAGCCTTTGATCCTTATGATATGTTTAGAGGAAATTATTTAAATATCGGATTTAAAGAAAATTCAGTATTTATTTCTGTATCTGACCCTAAAGTTGCCGAGTATGGATTAAATAATTATTCTGAAGATGAATTTTATATAACTATTAAAACTAGAACCGATGGGTTTGCTTATTTTGATAATATAAGCAATATTAAACCAAGTACAGATAATTATTTAAAAGCATCGGGATATTATAATGATTATAATGCCGAATTTATTGTAAATACTCCAACTAGGTATTATATGAACGAAAAAAAATCTACGCTCGCTGAGGAAGTTTATAACGAAAATATTGATAACTCTTATGTTAAAGTAAAAGTTAAAAATGGAGTTATGGTTATAGTTGGTATTTATGTTAATGATGTTTTGATTGATACGATCGAATAAAAATATTCCGCTTATAAAAAAGCGGAATATTTATTTATTAGTTGGTTTATTTTTTTATAGCTATCAGCGGAAAATTTAGATTTATATTTACCAAAATCAAATGTTCCAGGATTATTTAAAATCTCCTGATAATTATTTTTTATAAAAAGATAAGTAAAGTCTAGTTCTTGTTTTGTTAAACGAATATTATTATTTAAAGCAAATTTATTTACATCATCTTGGGTAAGGCCTCTGATGTAGCCTTCAATTAAATTAAGCATTTTTCTTATCACCTATTACATTATATGTAAAAAAAAAGAAAAATTACTTATACTAAAAATATGAAGAAGGTATTATTAACAATTATTATTTTGATTAATTTGATAATTATTGGTAGATTGTCTTTTTTATGTGTTTATAAAAAAGATTATTATAATAAAATTTTAGTTGAAAATAATAATATTGTAATTGAAGGAATGACCGCTCCAAGAGGAAGAATAATTGATACTAATGGGAATATTTTAGTTGATAACAAAGGAGTTAAATCGATAATTTATAATAAGTTAAATATTAATACTAAAAATGAATTAGAGATTGCTAAAATATTATCAGAAAATATTGATATTAAAGAAAATATTAATGATTATAATTTAAGATATTATTATTATTTAAATAATAAAGAATTAGTTGATAGTCTTGTTAAAGATGATGTTTTGAAACTATATCGGGAAAGAAAAATAACTAGTAATGATCTTCTTGTTAAAAAATTAGAATCGATTACTACGGAAATGTTAGAAAGTACTGATCGAAAAGCAGCTTATTTTTATTATTTAATGAATAATGGTTATTCATATCAAGATAAAATAATTAAAGCTAATATTACTGATGAAGAGTACATTACTATTAATAAGCTTAATTTAGACGGTATTAGAACAGATATTACCTGGGAAAGAATCTATCCCTATGCAAATACTCTAAGAGAAGTCTTTGGACTAATTTCAAGCTATGAACAAGGAGTTCCAGGGGATTATAAAGATGAATATTTAAAAAAAGATTATAAATTAAATGATCGGGTTGGGATTTCTAATTTAGAATATATTTATGATGAATATTTAAGAGGAGAAAAAGCTAAGTATAAAGTAGAAAATAATAAATTAACTTTAGTTAGTAATTATCAAAGAGGAAAAGATTTGGTCTTAGCTATTGATATTAATTTACAAATTGAAATTGAAAAAATTCTTGAAAAAGAGATGATTAATGCTAAGAATGCCATGAATTCTAAATATTATAATGAAAGTTATCTTGTAGTAAGTAATCCTCAAGATGGAAAAGTAATGGCCTTGGTCGGAAAAAAAATAAAAGATGATAATACTTTTATTGATTATTCATATTATAATGTTTTAAATGCTTATAGTATTGGTAGTGCGGTAAAAGGAGCAACAATAAGTGTTGGATATAAAAATGGAATCATTAATGAAAATACTAAGGTAGTAGATTCCTGTGTTAAACTATATGGTCAAAAAGAAAAATGTTCTTGGTCTAGTTTAGGAACAATTAATGATATTGGGGCTCTTAGAATGTCGAGTAATTATTTTCAGTATTTAATTGCCATAGGTTTAACAGGCCAGAAATATCACAGTAATATGAAACTAGGTGCAACTGCTGAACATTTTAAAGAATATCGCGATGTCTTAGGAGCATATGGTTTAGGAAGTTTGACGGGGATTGATTTAACTAGAGAAGGAAGTGGAATGAAAAGCACCACGATAACCGATGATTTACTTTTAAACATGGCGGTAGGGCATTATGATACTTATACACCAATTTCTTTAGCCCAATATATTAATACTATTGCAACAGGAAAAAGGACCCAAATGTCATTATTAAATAGTGTTATCAATCCTGATGGAAGTAGTTTTTTAGAAAAAGAAAATAAAGTATATAATAATGCCCCAATTGAAGATAAATATTTAAACCGAATTAGAGAAGGATTTAAAGCTGTTAATGCATCTGGAACAGGGTATGGATATACAAATCACAAATTTACCTCAGCAGGTAAAACCGGAACAAGTGATTCATACTTAGATACTGATTTAGATGGGAATATTGATACTTTTACAACTAGCACTTCATATGTGATGTATGCTCCATATGAAAATCCACAGATATCGATTGCCATGGTTAGTCCGAATATTAGCTATAAAAACAAAGCTAGTTCTTATAGGTATCCAATTAATGCTAAAGTTGTTAAAGAAATAACTAATTTAATCTTAACTTCTGATTAACCTATAATAATTATGTTATAATTATTATAGGAGTGAGTTGTAATGAAGTTATTAAAAAAAGTGTATCTTCATGTAATAGCATTTATCATTTTAGGAATAGTATATTTTATTCCTTTAGAAATATTTTGGGGTAGTTGGGGGCGGCTACATATTTTACTTTGTAATATTTGGTTTAACTGAGTTAATTTATTATTATGTAAATAAAAGAAGAAAGAAAAGTAATAAAATGAAAAGCAAGTTTTTATTAATCATTTCGATTATTATTAGTTTATTAATAATATTTAGTACAATATTTTGTGTTTTTGACTATATTATAGCAAAAAATATGAAAACAACTTTATTTTCTCGACAAAGAGTTAGCTGGGTATTAAGTGATAATGAAACTAGCGCTTCTGTATATTTTGGTTTAGGATATAAAATTGCGGTTTGCAGTATTTGTGAAAAAAATGAATCAGTATATATTATGCCTTTTGGAATAGGGGACTATCCTATTGAGTATATGACTTGTTCAAGTACCCAAGAAAACTATGAAGATGAATATACATTTGTCGGTAAAAAATTGAATACTTTATATCAAACTAAAACACTTTCAGCTAAAGACGTAGAACTAATAAAAGAAGATTATGAAAATGAAGTAAAAGATATAAATAATACCAAAGGATGCTATGGAGCGCTTGAAAAAACAGGGGAAACTTATAAGTTATGGAAAAACTGTACTTTAAGTGAAATGTCTGATGATGATTTTCAAAAGATTTATGGAACTACTAAAGATAAAATGATTTTTTCCCGTAAAGAGCTTACTAAATTACTTGAAAAAGATGATTCTACTATAAATTGTAAGTTAAAGGGTAATTTAAAATAAAAAAGATAAGCTAGTTACCTAATCTAACAACATTTTAACTGTTAAAATATCGCTGAATTTGATACAATATTTATAGTCGATATAAAGGAATGAGGGAAAAAGGAAAAAAATGGATAATAAAGTTTTTGTAAGTATTCTAATTATAGTTTTTGTTACTTTTGTATTTATAACTGGAGCTAAACTTAAAGATTTCCCAAATACAAACTGTTGTAAAGATATTAATTATCCAGAGAGTACTGTTTGTAAGAACTGTACCGATTATAATTTTATAGAGAAAGTTATCTATGTTTGGAAATTTTCTTGATTCTTTATAATTTAGTATGCTATAATACATATGCTTAAGAAGGAGGAATGTTAGATGGCAAAAAAAGGCGAAAATCGTGCCCCGATTGAATTAAAATGTTCTGCATGTAACTACATGATAAGACCAACTGAAAAAAATAAAGCCAATACTCCAGATAAAATGGATATTAAAAAATTCTGTCCGAATTGTAACAAAACTGTAACGTTTAAAGAAAAGAAATAGGTGAGGCATAAATGAATATAAATATCAATGAAATTAAAAATGGAATGACTATTATAATCGATGGTAATTTATGTCAAATTCAAGACTTTCAACACGTTAAACCTGGAAAAGGGCCTGCATTTGTACGGATTAAATTTAAAAATTTGAAAACTGGCTCAACAATTGAAGAGACATTTAATACAAATATTAAAATAGAGAAAGCTCATGTCGAGAAATTAAATATGGTATATTTATATAATCAAAGTGATAATTATGTCTTTATGAATAATGAAGACTATTCACAATTAGAAATACCAGCTAGTGTTTTAAATGATAATATTAAGTATTTAAAAGAAAATTTAGAAATCCATGTTCAAATGTATAATGGAGAAATAATTGGAATTGATTTACCAGAAAAAGTTGAATATGAAATAATTGAAACATCTGATGCAACTAAAGGAAATACCGCTAATAATGCAATGAAAGATGCAACTATCGAAACAGGTTTAGTCGTAAAGGTTCCTTTATTCATTTCAAATGGTGAAAAAATTATTATTACTACCAAAGATGGAAAATATTCAAGTAGAGCTTAATTGCTCTTTTTTTATTCGACAAATTATGTTATAATTCTAAAGAGGTTAAACATGAATAATAAAGGGAAACTAGTAGCAGTATATTCAGGTAAAGGCGGCGTAGGTAAAACAACATTTACTCTTAATTTAGCTGGAACTTTATCTAATATGAATAAAAAAGTCTTAATAATAGATTTAGATTTACTTGGGGGAGGAATAGCTGTTTCGCTAAATAAAACTGCCAAAAAAACCATTTCTGATTTGGCTAAAGATTTAGTAGCTAACAAAGATTTAGAAATTAATAATTACCTTATTAAATATAATAAAAATATTGATTTCATATCTTCGCCGAAAAAAATTTTAGATATAAAATTTGTGAATTTCAAAGCAATAGAGAAAATTATTTTTGAGACAGCTCTTTTATATGATGTAATTATCTTTGATTTAAATCATAATTATGGGAAACTTAATGAAAATGTCTTAAAATTAGTGAATAAAATTTTATATATTTTTACTAATGATTCTTTAGATATAAAAAATACTTCCAATATTCTTCCGATTTTATATAAAGGAAATAATAATTTGAAGGTTATTTTAAACTCTAGTATTCATTATGATCGAGATTATTTTATTCACTATGATATTAAAAAAATCATTAATAACAATATTGATTATACAATAAGTAAAAGATTTCATTATGCTGCAATTGATAGTGTAACTATTAGAGGAGAGATCTTAACTTTGAATTGCCAAAAGTGGTATGACTATAAAATCTTTTCTTTAATTGCTAAAGAAATTATTAATTAAAAGAGGATGAGATGAAAAAAGAACTATGGATAATTTTATTTGTTATTTTAGGAGTAGTTATGACAGGGGTAATAATTACTTATTATTATTTAATTAAAAGAAGATATCTTAAATATAAAAAAAGGTTTAATAATTTCACGACAAGTAAATAGATTATAATTATTTAAAAATAATATCTAAATAATTTAATTAAGCAAAAGAAAGAAGAAATAGAATCTTTAGAGCAAAATAAAACGAAAATAAGGATAGAACATATTAATGTAACAACAAAACGATTAGCTTTAGAGATTGAAATGAATGCTAATTAATAAGTTAGAAAATGAAACAACAGCAGCTGAACATAATACTGAAAATGGTCATAAAAAATTATTTTAAGAGTTTTAAAGAACTGTTTATTACTAGATTTTGCTGGTGTTTTGATTTTAGCTCTAGCTGTATTGTTGTGTTTTTATGGACCATTAGGGCTTACCTTGTTAGGTTTATTATCAATTAATGCTTTAGTTATTTTACCTATTACAACTTATTTTCGTAATATTAATCTAGATGTAATGATAGAAAATTTAAATTCTAAATCAAATGAATTAATCTAAGCGAGAAGTTTATTTATATTAAAAAAATGAACACCTAGAATTTTATTGTCAATCCTAAAAAACATATTATTTAAATAATATGTTTTTTATGTTATGATTATAGTAGGGTGAGCTAAGTGAAATCGAGATTCAAAAAGATGGATAAAATACTTTTTTTTC
>CAZFQF010000024.1:0-11562 GCA_964520725.1 uncultured Muribaculaceae bacterium
TGCTAACTTTTCCATCAAAGAATTGTTGATTTCTGGTCTTTTGATTTGAATAACACCCTTATCTAAGGTTTTAAGCCAAACTTGTCCTCCGTTACTATAAGAAATATCTGTAATATTATCAGTATTTAAAAACTCATTTAATGGTCCGAAATCTAATTGGGAAAATATTGCATCTGTCATTTTCTAGCCACCTTTTTAATTTCACTTTTTATTCTGTTGTTGTAGTATCCGTTGTTATATCCTGTCTTGCATCGACTGCTTTTGAATTAATAAAAGCTTTGATTTCTTCACTAGTAATTTGAGTTTTCTCACCTTTTTCAGTATAATCCGCATTTCTTGGTACGGGAATGATCTCAATTGAATTACTAGTAATATATCCTGCTTTTCTTAAAAGTAAGAAGTCAGCATCTGGTACTGCAAATAATAATTCTGCTGGTTCTCCTTCAGATGATGAAGTAAACACATGATTTCCAGATGAATCCTTTACAGCAAGAACTTTAATACTTTTAAAGAATCTTCCAAACATAACAAATCCGTTATCATCTACCGATTTAAAATATAAATCAATATAATCATCAGGCATGATAGAGTTGCCATAAGTAGAATGAGAATCTACGGCTAAACTATATACTGTATATCCTTCAGGGATATCTTTAATAACTGAATTAGGTAATTCTTTTTCAGTCATCAGCTGAGCACGATAGAATAAACTTCCTTCGGGAATAGTAGTATCATATCTAACATATTTACCAATAACCTCTCCTGCCGTTCTAATTAAACTTGTTGTATCTACCATATTTTTAGAAACATCAATAGTCCCAATCATCTCGCTTTGAATTTGAGTGTTACCCGCAATAGCTACTTTAGCATAAGGGACACTTTGAGGTTTTACGGCTTGATTTACCCGCCAATTATATCCGATATACAAGACTGCTAAAGCTGCGATAATCCCAATAATTGTAACCGTATTTTTGTTTCCTAAAAATCTTTTAATTGATATTGTTATATTTCCCATTTTATTCCTCCTTTATTATTTTACTGTTTCCAAAACAGCATCAATCCTATTTACGACTCCGATAGAATCTACATCTCCCATAACAGCAAATGAATCGGTACTAGTAGTTACTTTAACACTTACTTTAGGAGGAGCTTCATAAATATCATAAAAATCAATTTTATAAGTTTTATTGATATTTACTGTTTCCGAGAATCTTCTTAAGAAGTTTTCAACAAATTTTTCTTTTACAATTCTTAATTCGCCATATTGACGATAATGGGCAAGATCAACTGATTCATTTAAAGCAGCATCAGTTACTTCTTTTAATAAGTAATAATCTTGCTCATTAGTAGTAGTATAATTTTGAAGTAACATCATTACTACTAAAATAAATAATCCTAGAACTACTATCCAGTAGGCCCATAAACTTTCTTTCATATATTATTCACGTCCCTTTTTATGGCAATATTGCAATATCTGTTCTCTCATCCGGATAAACGCCGTTTAAACTTTTTGCAATTGATCCTTTAACAAATGTTCCAGTACTTGCATCATAATATTTCCATTTATTTTCTCGTGTATCCGTTAATAAAGCTAGTTCTTTTACTTTGTTTGGAGATTTATCAATTACCCAATCCAAAAATTCGCTTATACATTCTTTTCCATAAGAATTACAGCTTATATATTCATTAAAAGAATTATAAATGCTTTTTTTAGGATTATCTTCTGAATATTTTATAGCTATTTGTTTAATTTCTTGCATCTTTTGAGGTGATAAAGTAAAGGAATACTCTAGATATTCAGAATTATCATTATATATTGCATCTTTTGCTTCTTCTTCAATAAGTCTTTTAGCTTCTTTGCCTTTTGTCGTTGACCAATTTCCTGTTGTCTGACGATTATTAGGATCTAAATTTGTTATAGAAACTGTACGATAAAAATATTGCGGTTTAAAATCTTCGTCTTTTTCACAAGTGATACAATCTCTTTGGAATAAAATTTCTGTATCACAATATATACATTTCGAACTAAATTCTGTAGCGTTTTTAAATTTAAGTTTGTTTTCCTCCAAATATCCTTTTATTGATTTTTGAACATTTGCTTTACTTTTTAAATGACCCACATTAGATATATCAAACCAAGTTTCATATTCTCCTTTATAATTTGTAATTTCAACATCAAAGACGTATCCTAAATCCAAATAATTAGTATCTTTTGTCTTTATTATTTCTGTTGCTTCTTGAACATCTCCATTTGGGACTAAGCTATAATAAGATTTTGTTGGCTTATAATATAAAGTTTGTTTATAACCCAAACGTGAATCTTTATTAGAGCTATATTCAAAATAATCATTTACATATCCTCCACCTGTACCACCATAACTAACACCGGTATTTTTATCTTTTGTTATAGTCTGTAAATAATCACTATTAGTTATCTCTGGATTAGTACTGACATTAGGCCAATATTTAGAACTATTGTAAGATATTTGCATGTCTTGGGTTTTAGTATCTTGTTTACCATTTTCGTTCACAGCGTATGAGAACGTTAGCGTTGGTCCAAAATCATAGGTCCAATTATCTTTAAGAATAGATTTATTCTCACATTCCGTTTTATATTCTTGAAGATTTTTTCTTTTTTGTTTAGCATTATTATAAGCTGTTAGGGCTTTAGTTTTTTCAGTCCCATTTGCTTGATTGTTAGTATAACTTTGAGAATCTCTACATCCACTAGTATATCTTACATTTCGAGTTATTCTATTACCTTCGCTATCATTAAAATATTGATAAGTAGAACCTTTATAAGTCGTATAACTTCCGGATATTTCTCCTTCATCATAGCAATTTCCACTTGAACTATATTGAGTATTTATAATAGCATCATATACAGCTTCAGCTGTTTGCCATGCTGTATAAGCTGCTTTCTCAGCTTTTATTGCTCGATTATAGTCATCCAGCCATTTATCATAATTAGTATGAAAAACAGCCGATATACTTCCTTCAACTCTAGGTTGTTGATTCTCTTGAAAAATAAAGAATCTTCCGCTAGTTGCCTCAGTAGTCCCTGGATAATAGATATCTACAGATTCACTTGTATAAAGTTTACAATAATTATTATCTTCTGATAAAGCTTTAGCTCGATTATTTTCACTAAGCGTTTTAATATATTCATCATCTTGATTATTACTAAGATTATTTAAGACCTTATTTAAATTTTTTTCGCTATATCTACCTTTTGTATATTCGTTTTCAGCATTAGTTACTTTATTAATAACTGAATCGATATTAGATTGGTGAACATAAGAGTGCAACATTTCGGTAGGAGTTGCAGCTTTAGTGCAATTTTGGGTTTCATTATTACACGCACTTTTCAAATTAACAATATCCTTAGCATTACAGTTGTTTTGATAATGCGTAATAGCTTTCGGATCTTTTAAATATTTTGGGTCAACATCACAACATCCAGATTCTAAATAAGCAAGTTCACTTTTTTCTGTTGATCCATATTTGTATATCTGTACACCACTAGCATTAACTTCTGAATTACACATTGATGGAACCGTAACTGGAATCTCTAGATGTTTGCTTTGTCCATTATAAGGCATTAACACAATCATTCTCTGTTTTTCTTGTTTCTCTCTATTATATCTTAATACCGCCAAATTATTAGAATCTAAAACATATCTATATTCATAAGAAATATTAATTTTAATAGAAGTTTCATCTTTAAAATTTTGTTGATCACCTGTAACTCGGACTTTAAATACATATTCATCTTGGTTATCAGCCATATTATTTAAAATGTACCAGTCATTCGTTATTAATCCAGGGTCTTCTAAAGTACAACTAACTTTTTCACATGTTACTGATTTAACTTTGAAATAAGGTTCAGTTTTTTGGAAAACTGGATCTTTCAATGGAGCTAATCCTGTTATTTTTACCGGAACTGTCTTAGTAAATTTATACCCATTGTATTCATCAGTTATATTTTCATTTTCTGGTGATACAGTTATTTCAATTTTACTTGGATTCCATGCTTCAACTTTTTCAATACCATTACAATGATTGATATCCGCTTGATTTACTACATTTGCATCTTTGACAGTTAAAATAGCACCACAATACCATCTTTGTGCTAACATAAAAGCATCCCAATTACTTGTAGACAATCCTGCCACATTTTGCCCATCTAATTGTTTATAAATATTTTTATATTTTTCTAAAGTATTTTCTAGTGCAGTAGATGATCCTCCTGATAAATGATATCCGAATTTTGCTGTAATAGCTCTCATAACTACATTAATTGTCTGTAGATATTTCGATTTTTCAGTATTAAAATCCCTGCCAGAATTACCCATATCCCAAACAATAGCATTAATATATAAAGAATAAACTTTAGCTATTGCTCTGTCGTAATTATCATCTAAATTAAATGGTCTAGCATAAATATAAGGTCGATCAGGTGACTGATAGTTTGCATCAATACAAAACATATCTTGATCTATGCTATTTATATATCCATGGTATCCAAATTTTACCGCAGTGATACCATCACTAAAATTTAAAGGGCGATTTACTAATTCCTTTGAACTAATTGTTACACCATCTATTTGACAATACCCATCGCTATATAACTCTTTGTTATAGCATAGTCCATTGCCAGTTGCGGCATTACTTTTAATAGCAAAGCCTAATATAGCAAAAAATATTATTAATACATATTTTAACTTCTTCATAAAGCGCTCCTTTTTTTCACAGTTACAATTGTAACAACAGTAGCACCACTAACCAATACAACCCCACTAATTATATAGATATAGTTTTCTTTAATAAAATCCCAAATCGTATTTTCATTTTCATCTTTATTTCCAGTTTGAACATCATTCTTTTCGATGTACTCTTCAACCTTCTGACCCAGAGCCGACTCAGATATATCCACTTCTTGAGTAATATACGTGCGGCAATATGGGACTTCTTCTAAACCTTCACACATTCCATATTGAGAATACATATTGAATTTCGGTTTAGTAAATGTATAAGTCTTTAATTTTTCACCAGAACAATTTTCTATATTTGAATAAACATCATAAGTATATTTAATAATATTTGACATATCATCTGTTTCAAAAGTATATACTCCATCATTAGTTTGGCTATAAAAAATATCTTCTTTTTCGCCAGCGAAGTCACTAGTCTGAGTTACATATAAATTTTCATTTAAATTATAAATGCTGATTTTGAATTTTGTTTTGGTGGTTTCTCCCATTTCTGTTTCTAAAGTATCCGGATTTACAACCTCAACAGCTTCTTTGGTTTCGATAACTTCATAATTAGTTTTAACTTTGCCGGCAATTTCATTTAAACTTGCTTTGTCTTGATATGTACACTTAGTAGAAACAGCTAAAACATTTATTTGGAATAAAAATCCAATTAAAAAGATAAATATTATTTTTTGAAAAAAATTTTTCATCATTATACTCTCCTTTATTCTATGTACAGTATAACATAAATTAGTTTTTTTTCAAACTAAAAGTAATAAAAATATGATAAAATAAAAACAGGTGAAGCCACATGAAAAAGAATAAAATTATTATTAATTTATTTATCTATTTATTTTTAACTATTGTCTTATTAATGATTTTAGAAGAAGTTATTCAAAAAGAGCAAATAGTCTTATATTCAGTAGGAATGATTATAAATTATTTAATAATAATAGCTACTATCTACTTTTTTAATAAAAAAGAAATAAAGCTAATGTTTAAAGATTTTAGACATTCTTGGAAAAAGTATTTGAAAAAAGATTTAGTTACTTGGTTAATAGGCTTTATATTAATGTTAATCGTTAATTATCTAATTTATTATAAAATTTTAAAAAATATTCCTTTAAATGAACAAATAGTTAGAGAACTTTATAGCAACTATTTAATTTATTCGATTATTACTAATGCTCTGCTTGCTCCACTTTTAGAAGAATTTGTTTTTAGACTTGGATTTAATCAAATAAAAAATAAATACTTATATTTATTTTTATCTAGTTTAATCTTTGCTTTACTTCATTCTTTAGGTTCTATTAATAATTTAATTAGTTTAATTTATTTATTACCTTATTTTATCTTAGGAGTTACTTTTGGAATTATTTACTATCGTTCAAAGAATGTTTTTAATTCAGTTTTATTTCATTCTTTTCATAATATTTTAACGATGATTTTATACATGATTTTTTAAGGAGGAATAAAGGATGGCAAACGCTAAAGAAGTTAAAACAAGTGGTTTTAAAAAGTTTATGATAATTATAATTTTATTAATTGTTGGACTAATATTTTATAGTAGATTTGTTTCTACCAAAGGTCTTGAGGTTAAAGAGTACGAAATAACAAGCAATAAAATAACTAAGAGTTATGAAGGCCTGAAAATTATTCATTTTTCTGATCTTCATTATGGAACAACCGTTTATTTAAAAGAACTTGAGAAACTAGTTAAAGAGATAAATACTTTTAATCCAGATATTATTTTCTTTACTGGGGATTTAATTGATAAGAACTATAAAATTAGCAATGAGGAAATCGAGAATATTACCAAACTATTAAATAAAATAGATGCTAACATTGTTTCTTATGCTGTTAAAGGAAATCATGATTATACTGATAGTTATAATAAAATCATGGATAATACTAATTTTAAAGTATTAAAAAATGAACAACAATTATTCTATTATAATGATATTACTCCTCTTCTAATTATTGGTTTAGAAGATGAATTAATGGGGACAGTTGATATTCCTAAAGCATTTGAAAATTTTGATGAAAACAATTATACTATTTTATTAACTCATGAACCAGATTTATATGAGAAAACTAAAGAATATAAATCCGATTTAGTTTTGGCTGGGCATTCTCATAATGGTCAAGTTAGAATTCCTTTCCTTGGCGCAGTTATTAAAGTAGCAGGGGCTAAAAAATATTATGATGAAAAATATTTAATAAATAACACTACTATGTATATTTCAGGAGGAATCGGAACAAGTAATTATCCTTTTAGATTATTTAATCCTCCATCTTTTAATTTTTATCGTTTATACAGCGAATAACCCCCAAAAGGCTTTTTTCATATAATACTTTGAAAGGAGCTTTTTTATGTACTATAATAACAACTATCCTCAAGAAGGAGAAAGATTTTTTTTAGTCCCTTTTTTACTAGGTGGATTAGGTGGAGCCGCAATTGCTAGCGCTGCTAGACCAAGACCTGTTTATGTTAATCCTCCAGCACCTGCCCCGGTTCAAAGTTATAATCCCTATCCTTATGGCTATAACTACTATGGCGGATATAACTATACTCCGAGTCCAGGACAAATGGGACCATCTTACCGTTAATTAAGTATCTTTGGATACTTTTTTTATATTTAAAACAAAGCCAATAATAATCATATAAGAAAGCAAATTACTTCCCCCATAACTAATAAAGGGTAAAGTAATTCCCATAATTGGAAATAAACCAATATTCATTAAAATATTTACGCTGAATTGAAATAATAAAATCAGAATAATCGGAAAAATAAACTTCTTATTATCTTTTAATGATTTAATTAGATAATAGAATAAGAAAAAATAAATAACTAAAAAAATAATAATTCCTACTAAACCAATATTATTAATTAAAAGAGCAAAAGCAAAGTCAGTGGGAGCTTCGGGAAAATATTCCGGGATATTTCTTAATCCTCTTCCAAATAGTCCTGAGGAGCCAATCGAAATTAAAGCTTTATTTAATTGATAACCTTCTCCACTTAGAAAGTTAGTTATGCGATCCATTCGATAAAAAAATGAAGTTCCAAATATCTTAATAAAAGTATCTTGGTAAACGTAATATAGACTAAAAAAAGTCCCGCCAATTAATAAAATAAATATCAAAGCACTAATATACCACCATTTATTAATTTTTCTCGTAATTAAAAAACCTAGATAAATAATTAAATATATTAATACTGCGCCTGTATCAGGTTCTAAAAAAGTTAAAATACTGGGAATTAAAATTATTAAAAAAGTAATTAATATATATTTAAATTCTCCGATATCAGAATATTTTTTACTGAAAGTATATAAATATATAATTAGAATTATTTTAACAAATTCACTGGGCTGTAAACTAAAAGGTCCAATTCTTAACCATGAAGTGCTTCCATTAACATTTGTTCCCCAAAATAAGGTAACAAGAAGTAAAATATTTCCTAGAATATAAATATATATACTATATTTAAAAAAGAAATCAAGATTGATTTTAGACATTATAAAAATAATAATAAATCCCGCTATATACCAAATAAGTTCTTTTAAGAAATAATTTTGATATAACGGCATTATATATGCAGCACTATAATTATTTATTAAACTAAATATCATTAATGCAAAAATAATATATATTAAATAGTTTATCTTTTTCATATTATTATTTTTAGCTCAATTTAGGCTTTTTATACATATAATAGAATAACGGAGGGATAATAATGAGTTTACCAGAAATCTTTAAGAACAAAATTGATGATAATATAAAAAATTCTCAATATACTTACTCTAGTATTGGAAATAATGATCGAAATCAAGATTTATTCAATACCTTACCAGTTGATGTATTAATTGAGACCAAAAATCGTAATTTTAAAGCAAGAATTGTCGGAAAAACGGATAATTATATGGTCACCAATACCCGAGAAGTTATTCAGGTAAAAGATTGTATAAGTATTAAAAAAGCATAAAATTTTTATGCTTTTTTTTATTAATATTAAACTACTTTAAAAGGATTAGATGCACTACCATCACCAGTGATTTTTACTGTTGAAAATATATTTGTAACAGGTCGAGTAGCTGGAAGAGTATCTTCGTCCCTCCACCAAACAAACCACCAATATCTCCAACAACGAAAGCATTTGCATAACCTGTATTATAATCATCAGGAATAAAAACTCGAGGAGAAAAAGTCCAAGAATATTACTTAAATTATTGTTAATCTTACTGAATATGTTAAAATTTCATTTTATTTACTTGTATCACCTACTGTAAATCGATCATTTTTTAATCCATATTTTAAGGTAAAGTTTTTTATTATCTATCATTGTAAAATAGATTATCTACTACGTTAGTTGCATCTTTTGTTTTCATTAATATTAGTTGCATAGCAATTATCTAGGACATGATGCCGAGAAGTATGTAAATGATAGTCCTATTATTATCAACAATAGAACTATGACTGAACTTATTACAGCTTTTTTATAAAAATACTTTAATTAAAAAATGCGAGGTTTTTTTACACGCATTTTATTTTATAATCTTAATTTATTGATTTGATTTTGATAATTATCACTCATACAAACAAAAGAACCACTTACAACCATATCAGCATTTCCGACTAAATTGATGGTTTCTTCATTTATTCCCCCATCGACACTGATTAGATAATTGCCTTTATTTAATTCTTTTAAAGTATTTATTCTCTCCGTTGTTTCAGGCATAAAAGCTTGCCCGCCTGCCCCAGGTTCAACACTCATGACAAGAATTTGTTCACATTTTAATAAATATGGTTCAATAGCCGAAATTGGTGTGTTAGGTTTAATACTGATTCCGCATTTAATTCCATAAGAATGGATTAAATCTATCATCTCACTAGCATTTGCAACAGTTTCTAAATGAAAAGTAAGATATTCTGTATTTAATAAAGCAAAATCATGAATATATTTTTTTGGATCTTCGACCATTAAATGGACATCTAACTTTTTAGTCGTATTTTTAACTAATTTTGCAATTTCTTTAAATGTATAATTTTTATGTTCGACAAATTTGCCATCCATTAAATCAATATGTAAATAGTCAGCATTAGTTTTATCAATTAAAGAAATAGTTTCTTTTTCTGAATACTGACTTTTAATAAAAGATACTGATACTTTCATGTTTTTTCACCTCATAAATTTTAAATAATTATTATATCTACTTTCTAATATTTTTCCGTTTTTAACTAATCTTTTAACTTCGCAATCGTCTTCTTTTAAATGTTTACAATCTTTAAAAGCACAGTTAACATTAAATTCAGGATAAGTATTTTTAATTTCATCAACACTTAAAGTATTAATATCTAAGGCACTAAAACCTGGAGTATCAGCAATTAAAGAGGCCTTATATTTAAATAATTCAACATGTCTAGTTGTATGAATTCCTCTACCTAAAGATTTACTAATGGGATTAGTATCTAATTTTAAATTTTTATCTAATCTATTTAATAAAGAGCTTTTACCTGCTCCTGTCTGACCAGTTAAAACCACTGTTTGATTAGCAATTTCTTTGGTAATCTTTTTTAAATCCGTGTTGTAATAGCTTTTTATTCCGATTTTTTGATAATATTTTAAAATTGATTTAATTTCTTTTTTTTCTTTAAAATTAAGCAAATCTTTTTTAGTTAAACAAATTACAGGTTTAATTTTATTATGAATAATAATGCAGAGTAATTTATCTAATAAATTTAAATCTAAATCTGGTTCTTTAAGACTAGCAATAATAATACACGTATCAACATTAGCAATGCTTGGTCTTTCCAAACTATTTATTCTCGGAAGTAATTCTAAAATATAATTGTTTTTTTCATCTATTTTAACTTTATCACCGACTAAAGGAGTAAGTTTATCATGATAAAACTTACCCCTAGCTCGGCATTCATGTAATTCATTATTAGTTTCTACCGTATATAAATTACTAATTTGTTTAATTATAGTTCCTTCCATAAGGTCCCTCTTTTATTTTTTAATCGCTTATTACTGAAGTATCTTCTGGCTCAGCAATAACAATTTTTAATGTCATTCCCGAAACAATTGTTGCACCAAGTTTTGGTGACTGTTCAATAATCATTCCTTCTTCAAAATAAGAAGTCTGTCTATATTCAACTTTTAAAGTTAAGTTATATTTTGTTGCAAAGGCTTGAATATCAGTTAATGAATAATTTCCCGTTGTAAAATCAGGGTAAACTGCTGACATATCTGGAATATATAAGGTTACTTTATCCCCAGGTACTAATTTAGTTCCAGGTGCAGGATCTTGTTTGATAATTTCTCCTTCATTGTAGCCATCAAGGTTTTCAACTTCTTCCTCTTCAACGACAACGAATAAATTATTAACTTTTTCTAGGATTGTTTTTACTTCAATATAATTTCTTCCCACATAGTTTTCAATTTCATGAGTTCCAGTTCCAATACTTTTATATAAAGTAATATTTGTTCCTTCTTTAACTGTACGCCCACTAGCTGGATCAGATTTAACTATTTTTCCTTCTTCAATCGTATCGCTTGTAGCATCTTTGACTTCTGGATTAACATTTAAACCATTTTTTATTAACAATTTTTCAGCTTGATTAAGAGTGAGATCAGAAATATCTGGAACTACGACTTCTTTTGATTCGGTTAGTTTTGGTAATAAAAGAACTATTGAAGTTGTAATAATAACTAACCCCGTAAAAATTGCTCCTAAAAGTAATAATGTCTTATTTTCTTTTTTCTTTAAATCTTTTTCAGTTATTTTTTTAGCTATAACTTTT
>CAZFQF010000025.1:0-1755 GCA_964520725.1 uncultured Muribaculaceae bacterium
AAAATTCATCATATATATTTACTTTTTTTTTAAAACCATAAAGTATTATATATAAAACTAATAATGGAAGGATTAAAAAACTAAATGTTGTCATTTTTTCTCCTTATAATATAATCTAAGGTAAGCCCTCCTATACCAGCACATATGGTAGCTAAAATACATGTTGGAATCACAATAGTTGGATTAGCACTTCCATACATTAATCTTAAAGATATTATTGTAGTTGGAATTATTGTAACTCCACTAGTATTAAGCACTAAAAAAGTAATCATAGATGTAGTTGCCCTTTTTTTATCCGGATTTAATTCTTGCAATTTTTGCATTGCTTTAAGTCCAAAAGGAGTAGCAGCCGAACCTAATCCAGCCATATTAACAGCTACATTACTAGCAATATAACCAATTGACTCATGACCTTTAGGGACTCTGGGAAAAAATTTAGATAAAATAGGTGTCATTAATTCGGCAATTCTTTTTATTAATCCACTTTTTTCGGCTATTTTCATTAAACCCATCCAGATAACTAATAAAGGTGTCATATCCATTATTAAATCAAATGCAGCAGTTCCGGATTCAATTATTTCATTATTAATACTCATAGCATTTCCCGTAATAATACTATAGACAATTCCAACAATAATAAAAATTCCCCAGATAATATTAACCATTGAAACCTATCTTTCTTTTTATCTTAGTCCAAAAGCTTATTTTTTTATTATTTTCCTTTTTATCTTTAACATAAATCGTTTCTTTTTGAATAACTTTACCGTTTAATTTTACTTCTACTTCACCGACAATATTAGTAGCATTATCTTCATAATAAACGATATCAACTTTAATTTTTTTATGTTCGGATTTAGTTAAAGTTACATTTAAATCATTATTTAAATAAGTATTATCAAATTTGGTTTTAATAAGTCCTTTTTTAAGTAGATTATAATTTTGATATTCACTAAAAACTTTTTCATATAAACTTTTGTGATCAGCAAAATCATTTCCATCTTTAAAAGTTACGACTGTTAAATTTATATTATCTTTACTAGCATTAGTCACTAAAGTTCTTTTAGCTTTTTCAGTATAACCAGTTTTACCTCCAATGCAGTATTCATAACTCGAAAGTAATTTATTTTTATTATGCCATACATAGGTTTTGTAATTAGTTTTAACCGTAATTTTTTTAGTTCCTGTAATTTGTTTATAAGCTTTGTTATTAATTGCATATCCTGATAATACCCCCATATCATATACACTTGAAGTATTTCCTTCTTTATTACTTTCTTCTAAACCATGACTATTTAAAAAAAGAGTATTTTTCATTCCGATCGCTGTTGCAGTTTGATTCATTAGATTAACAAATCCTGCCATTGATCCGCCTATTTCATTTGCTAAAGCGATAGCCGCATCGTTCCCACTCCTTAACATTAATCCATATAAAAGATGTTCTAAAGATATTTTTTCTCCAACTTCAACATAAATCCCGCTTCCATAACTTTTTAATACTTCATCACTCACTGTTATTTCTTTTTTTATATTTGAATTATTTATTACGACAATTGCTGTCATTATTTTAGTGGTAGACGCTATTAAATAAGGAGTATAAATATTATTTCCCTCTATTATTCTATTATTATCTGTATCCATTACAATATAAGCCGCAGCACTTATAGCTCTAACATTTATCGGTATTAATAATAAAATAAATAATATAATTTTTTTCATAATATCACATTTAATACTATGTTTTAGACAAAAAAAAAT
>CAZFQF010000025.1:1765-3984 GCA_964520725.1 uncultured Muribaculaceae bacterium
ACCCATTATCTATTAATATCGATTTATTTGGGATAAAAATTCAAAAGAATTTTTTTAGATTATCTCTTAGTTCTAGAGAATTTAGAATCTTCTAGGACTTCTAATATTTAAAATTTTACTACTATATTTACTTTAGTTAGCTTTTTCTTGTTTTCCTTCTTTATTCAAAATATCAAAATTAAGAAACAACTTTATAAGGATTTGCACTTGTTCCGAATCCAGTTACTCTAGTCGTTGATTTAAGTGCTATAGCAGGACGAATAGAGTTGATATTTGAAGTTACCCCATTATCACCTAAATAACCGTCATACGTTACAAGATAAGTAATAACCAATGTTATAATTCCCGTATACTCCACCTGCATATGCGATTTCATCGGCTGTTAATAATCCTACTGGGTTTGAGAGATTACCATTTCCTATTACAGTATCACTTACTGTAAATCGATCATTTTTTTGGCCACATTTTAAGGTTGGAGTTTTAGTTATTGATAATCTGTATTCTGCAGCATAATAAGTTTTATTAGCACCATAGCCTAGCCCTGTATCTTGATATCCATCGTTATATCCTAACTCTTTTGCTGTTTGTCTATCGTTACACCATAATGTGTCAGATATATTCCCAGAATAACTATTCAACTTATTTGTATACCATGCATCCAAGTTTGTCTTGATTGTTGAAGATACTGAATTTGTTGTCGCTTGAGCTCGGGATGTTGAGGTTGTTGTTCCACTTGGCGAATACATATAACCTAAAGTTTTTGCATCATCCCCATATGTATTAAAAGCACTTGTATGGGTGGTACCACTATATCTTGCAAAACCTGCCGAGGGTTCATCTTGAGAAGTATCACATGGATTTGATACGCTATTCGGATTATAGTTATATAATACTAACTTTATTGACCCATCTCCCACAATTCGAACTATTCGCCAGCACATACCCGCAAATTCTAGATAATTATTTTCTACGGCTCCTCGATAATAGTAACTTGTTCCATAATCATCTTCAGTTTTATACATTCCACTCGTACTAAAATCCATTATAGGATCTATTTCATACTTTATGGCTTTTGTTACGATTCCTTCTGTTACCTCTTTTATTTCATAGATTATATTACAGCCTTCTATTTCAAAATTCATTTGATTATCCATATAATCATTATAATCACATACATATTTTCCTATATCAGATGTATTATAATAATATTGACCCCAATAATCGAAAGAAATTGCAATTTGATATTTATTTGCTCCTAATGTATAACTATTACCCCCTAGAATTCCATCCATATAAGGTAAACTTGTCACTTCAACGGGTTCTTTTCCTGTATAACCTGTTACTATAGGTGAAGGATTACTAAAATTCGGAGTTCCTTTAGCATTAATTACGTTTATTCCTCCTTCTTCAATTAAAAGAGCAACATTTAATACATCATCTTCATATGAAGAAGTAATACTGTTTTTTAGAGCTAAGGTATTGTGAGTATAACCACTATTAATATCTAACTTTATATAGTAATCTGTTGCTGTATTATTTTGAGGATATATTCTTATAGTTTTACGACCATAATCAGAGATCATGCCTGTTATTGTATCTATTATTCTTGTTCCATATTTTACCGAGAAATTTGCCGGAGTATTTATAAAAGTACTACAATTCGAATCACTACAAACTTTATAAGTTAATTCATATTTAGAACTTATACTATTAAGAGATTCTACCCCAATAGTTAATAATTTCTCACTATTTTTATCTACTTTATAAATTGATTCTGGAACACCATTAACTTTTAGAGAAAAAGCTAAATCTTCAACTATTATGTTAGCCGCTTCTCCGGATGAAGAGTTAGTAAAAGCACTAAATGCAACATTTAGCGTAGCAGAAAATAGTACCAATAATGTTACAATGCTGATATAAATAAATTTTTTGTTTTTTAATAGCGTTATTAATAATTTTTTGAATTTATTCACATTATCACTACCCTATTTTCATTATAAAGTATATTTGTTATAATTTCAACTTTTATGCTAAGATAAACGAAAATATTATATTGTTAAAAAAATTAAGTAATTCTAAGTAAAGCTTTTAAAAACTCAAGTATCATCTCAGAATTACAATATGATAAAAATAAACTTATCGCTAAAAATGGCCCAAAAGGAAACATTCCATCTTCATTTTTTATTGAGACATAAATTGCATAAGGAAAAGCTAAAAAT
>CAZFQF010000025.1:3994-11215 GCA_964520725.1 uncultured Muribaculaceae bacterium
AATTACATAAAAGATCCCTAGAGGTACCCCTAAAACCATTCCCGCTATAAAAGATAATTTTATATCTCCTCCACCTAATGATTCTTTTTTAAAAACCAAATTACCAAATAACATAAATGAATAAAAAAATAAAAATATTATTAAACCGTAACCAATACTAGCTAATGCTGCCATCATTCCACTAAAAATTATCTTAGTAATAAATATTAAAATTCCACTAGCAATTAAAGCCTCATCCAAAATTATCATTTCTTTAGAATCGGTAATAAATATTAAAACAATTAAGCTGGAAATTATAATCGAAATCCAAAAAGATTCTGCAAAACCAAATAATAAATAACTTACTAAAAATAGCCCCGCTGTTAATAGTTCCATCGCTGGATACATTAATGATATTCTTTGTTTACAACTATTACATTTTCCTAATAAAAATAAATATGAAATTACCGGAATGTTCTCATACCACTGTAAGTGATGCCCACATTTCGGGCAGTGACTTCCGGGTTTAATAATTGATTTATTTTTTAATAATCTTAGTCCTACGACATTGTAAAATGACCCTAAAACTAAACCGATCATAAATATATATACTAATAATTCCATCTTAACCTACTGAATCTCACTATATAAACCAAACATTGGTAAAATTACTGCCATTACTATTCCTCCAACTACCACAGCCAAGAAAATAATCATTGCTGGTTCAATAAAACTTTTCATACTATTAATTATTGATTTATGACTAGTTTGATAATAATCAGCAACTTTACTCATCATATCTGCAAGTTCCCCGGTTGATTCTCCTGTAACGATCATATAATACGCTACATCCGGAACTGCCCAGTGATCTTTAAATGCTTGACTAATTTTATCACCTTTAGCAATATTATTAATCGTATTAATCATTATTTCTCGGTATATTTCGTTATTAGTTATATTTGTTAAAATTCCTATACTTTTGGTAATAAAAACATTGTTTTTTAATAAAGACGAAAAAGTTTTAGCAAAAATATTCATTTCTTTATAAATTATAATCTTTCCGACTAAAGGTAGTTTCATTAATATTATTTGCATTTGATGTCTAACAGCTTTAACTTTTTTATAAAGAAAAACAATAACTACTATTATTAAAATAATAACCAATAATAAATATAAAATATTATTAGATAAAAATTTACTAGCGGCAATAATTGCGGCAGTAAAACTATTTAATTCTGCACCTGACTGGGTATATACATCCTGAAATTGGGGAATAACATAAATTAAGATAAAAGTAACAACGGCTAGAGAAAAGACCATAATAATACTTGGATAACTCATAGCACTAATCATTTGTTTTCTAGTTGTTTCCAAATCTGTATAATATGAAGACATATCATCTAATGTTGCTTCTAAATCTCCAGTTGCTTCGGCCGCTTTAATCATATTAATTAATAACTGAGGAAAAACATTATTTTGTTTTTCTAAAGCAGAACTAAAAGATTCTCCTAAAGTCAAATTATAAATAATTGAATCAAAAATTCTTTTCTTATTTGCATCTTTTTGCATTTGTTTTCCTAAAATTCTCATTGAATCTGTTAGAGGAATTCCTGATTTAATATAAGTAGACAATTGAGTAAGCCAAAATATTAAATCTTTATTTTTAAATTTACCTGAATTAAAAGACGTCGGTCCATATAAAAATTCAATTAATTTAGAAGTTTCTATTTTTAAAACCTTATAGTTTTCATTTTCTAAATATGTATATACCTCTACTTTAGAATAAGCTATAAAAGTATTAATTTCTTTTTTTCCTTCACTATTAATCGCTGTATAACGAAAAGTTACCGGTTTTTCGCTTCTTCCACCATCTTCTTGCAAAGATGAAATTAAGGATTCTCTAGTTTGTTCTTCTTTTTGAAATTTTTTATTAGAAAAAGATAAACTTCCAAATAAACCTGAACTTGATTTTTCTTCTTGAGTAACTACTTCCTCTGGAGTTTCAGCAATATTTTCCTCTTCATTTGCTAAACTTATAACTTCATAAGGAGCTATATCTTCTAAAGAAATTTTTTTCTCTTCGTTTTTTTTATATATTTTAAAAATACTATCTCCAATTAGTTTAAAAAACATTCTAAAAGGATATAATAATCCATAAAAAACATAATAGCATCCTAGAAAAAAGTACATTAATAACAAGAAAGGAAATTGAAAAATTAAAATAATTGGATTCTTTTTTTTAATCTTTGCCATAATGCACCTTCCCTTGTTTATTATTCTATATTTTATTATAACATAGAACTTGGCTATTCTGTTAAACATTTTTATCAAAATTGCATATAATTAAGTAGGTGATTCTCATGAACTATAGTAGTCCATTTACATTTACTAAAGTATTATCTGGTATTTCTAAAACTCTTGGAGTTGCCAACCAAGTAATTCCATTGTATCAGCAAACTAAGCCTTTTTTTAAGAATATAAGGGGAGCATATAAACTTATAACGGCTTATAATAGTACCACTAAAAATGCTGAGAAGAAAATCCAAAATACTACCCCAGCTGTAGAATCTCCTAAAAAAATAGAGGAAAAAACTATTATTTCCTTGAATAATAGTCCTCAGTTTTTTATATAATAATTAACTAAATTAAGAAATTCTTTTTTTCTTAATTCTAATTCTTGTTCTGTTTTAGCTTCAAATCTCAAGGTCAAATATGCTCCTGTATTACTACATCTTATTAAAGAAAACCCATCTTCATAATTTACTCGAATCCCATCTATAGTATTTACATCATCATATTTACTCAAAGCGTATGCTTTTACCTTTTCGATTACTCCCCATTTAATATCATCTCCAGCAGGAACTTTAATTTCTGGAGTGTTATAATAATGTTCCATATGTTCATACATTTGTGAACATTTTTTTTCGGTTTTAGATAAAATATTTAATAATCTAATTGCAGAATATATTCCATCATCATACCCTTCATGATCATCTCTAAAAAACACATGCCCTGAATATTCCCCACCAAGTAAAACGTCATTTTTATATAACATATTTTCAATATATGCAGAACCGTTTTTTAAGATAAGTGGGATTCCGCCAATTCTTAATATTTCCTGTTCTAAAGCTTTAGAACATTTTATATCAATAATAACCGATTTTTTATCACTATTAGGAACTATTTCATTGGCATAAATTCCAATTAAAATATCTGTTGCTAACATCTCACCTTTTTCATCAACAACCCCAATTCGATCTCCGTCTCCATCAAATCCTAATCCAACATCAGCTTTAAGTTCTAAAACTTTATTTTTAAGTTCACCTAAATTTTTTGGATCGTTTGGATCTGGATTATGAACTGGAAAACTCCCATCACTAAGCGCATTTAAATATATTACTTTAGCTCCAATATTATCAAAAATTTCTTTAATAAATAAAGAGGGAGTGCCATTTCCAGTATCAATAACTATTGTTAAAGGCTTAGTAACCTTAACTTTAGTTAATAACATTTGTACATATTTATTTTTAAATGAAGCAGTCTCTAAAACTCCTTCTCCTACTTGCCATTTATCTTCTTTAAA
This sequence comes from uncultured Muribaculaceae bacterium, assembly GCA_964520725.1. Taxonomy (GTDB): domain Bacteria; phylum Bacillota_I; class Bacilli_A; order RF39; family UBA660; genus DUUS01. The sequence continues at coordinate 7,557 of CAZFQF010000025.1, forward strand.
TAAATCATATAAAATATCAAGTTCTTCTTTTAATAAATGAGAAAAATTATCACCAAAAACCTTAAAACCGTTATGATTAGCAGGATTATGACTAGCAGTTACCATAACTCCATATTCATAGTCTAATTCTCTTGCTGAAAAGTTAAATAACGGGGTTGAACATAATCCAATATTTGTTACATTTACTCCTGTACTTAATATTCCTTTAATTAGACTTTCTGTTAATTCAACTCCACTTAAACGATTATCATGACCTACAACACATTTATTTTTATTTTTAGATAAAATATAAGTTCCAAAGGCTTTTCCTAATCTTAGTGCTACTTTATCATTAATTTGCTCAGGATATTCTCCTCTAATATCATTTTCTCTTAAGATATTATAATCCATATTCTTCACCTATTTTATTATATCAATAAAAAAGAAAAGAAACTTTAAATATCTTTTTCTTTTTTTTACTTTACATTAAATATCTTCAATAATTAAAGATTTTGATTCTTTCATATCTTTAGGAATCGCAATATCTAGATAGTTTAACAGAGTTGGAGCAACATTTGTTAAATCTCCAGACTCTTTTAATTTTAGATGTTTATCCATTAAAATGAAAGGTACCGGAGCCATCGAATGGGTAGTCACTGGATTGTTATTTTCATCTAACATTGTATCAGCATTTCCGTGATCAGATAAGATAATTACTTTATAAAAATTATCTTCAGCATTTTGTATTAAGATTTCTAACTGCTTATCTAAAGTTTGCATTGAAGAAATAGTAGCTTCTAAATTTCCTGTATGCCCGAGCATATCAGGATTAGCATAATTTAATAAAATAAAATCATAATCTTTTTCTAAACATTTAATTGTTTGTTTAGTTACTTCAGCAGCGCTCATTTCTGGAGTCATATCGTAAGTTACAACTTTAGGGCTGGGAATTAAATAATTATCACAGCCTTTAAATTTTGTGGATTTCTCCGAATTAAAAAATTTAGTTACATGAGAAAATTTTTCGGTTTCTGAAATACGGGCTTGAGTTATTCCTAAATCAGAAAAATATTGCCCGATCGGATATAATTCTTCTTCATTAAAATCAAATAATGGCGTAATATTTTTAATATCATCTTGAGTAAATAACATATAAGCTTTTAAATTATTAATTTTTTTATTAGAAAAACCCTCAAACTCAGGATTAATTATAGCATTCATAATTTGTCTTGCACGGTCTTGTCTAAAGTTTAACCAAAGTAAAGCATCATGTTCTTCTAATTTTATATTTTTATTTAATAAAAGTGGTGGCAAAAACTCATCATAAATATTTTTAAAATAGCAGTTTTTGATTGCCGTTTCTAGATTCAAAATATTTAAACCTTGACCATGAGCTATCATATTATAATAATATTTTTTTCTTTCATATTTATTATCTCGATCCATTGCATAATATCTTCCACAGACCGAGATAATTTCACCTAAACCGCATTCATTAAAAACATTTTGTAAATCTCGAATATATTTTAAAGCTACATTGTAAGCCGTATCTCTTCCATCAGTTATGACATGAAAATATAATTTAGTAACCCCTTTTTCTTTTAAAACTGGAATTAATTTTAAAATATAATCAATATGGCTATGAACTCCTCCATCTGAAAGCAAACCCATTAAATGAAGAGCAGAATTATTAGTTGTAACATGATTAACTAAATCATTTAATGCTGTATTTTCATAAATGCTTTTTTTATTTATTTCTTCATTGACAACAGTAATTCTTTGTTTAATTTTTCTACCCAGTCCAATAACACCGTGACATACTTCACTATTTCCAAATTGATTAGAAGGAAGCCCAACATACTCGCCTGAGGCTTCTAGTATGGAATGAGGATACTCATCCCATAGTTTATTAAAAAATGTCATATTTGCTTGTTTAATAGCATTACCATGTTCATCTTCTTTTAATCCAAAGCCATCTAAAATTACCATTAATATTTTTTTCATATTTTCTCCTTAACTGCATGCCCTATCTTCAAAACTTTTAAGATATAACGAATATTTAGAAACAGTATTAGGAACAGTAATATCCATACCAGTATTATAACAGATTGTAAGACAAGCGTCCCATTTTGCATTTGTTTTAGGGTCTATAACAACTTCTTCGTTTAACTCATTGGTCTCTTCAGCGCTATATATTCCATTGGCTATAATATAATTATTTAAATCAAAACTTTGACAAAAAGATCCACTTGTTCCCAGTCCTTTTATCTCATCAACTAAATATTCATTAGCAAACTTTAACATTGCAGCATCAATAGCTTTCTGTTTATTAGTTCTACTAGAATTTTTTATAGTCGACTCTACTCCATTATATGCCGGAATCGCAATCAACATTAAACTAGCCAAAATTATTATAACCGCTAAAACTTCAGTTAAAGTAAATCCCTTGTTATTCATAGACATCTCCTATTATTTAATATTAACATATTTTATAAAAAAAAAGTAGTTTTAACTACTTTTCGGAATGATTTTAACTTTAACCGTTGATACTTTAGGGACTAATTTTATTCTAATATCATCCATTGTAACTATGACTGGAATTTCATGAGTACCAGTTCCATACCCACTTAAATCAACTTGAGCTTTAATTTGATTTGCTTCAATGTTATTTAAAATCGATGCAACACCTTTCGCAATAACCGTTATTGTTCGGTCTGCTTCACTCACAGCTGTAACTGAATAATTATTTCCTAAATTAATTGATTCTATTTGAATATTATTAAATTCTGTACTAATTTCACTATCTAGAGTTAAATCTACACTAGTTGAGGTTTCAGTCATAAATCTTACTCCTGCTGGTTTAACAAGCGTAACATTATAAGTTTTATTAGTACTTAAACCATCAATATCAATTGATGCTTCAATATATTGTAACGCATCAATAACTGATTGTTCTCCATAAACACCCACTTTAGTTATTGAAGGAGGAGCACTGGCAATTGCATACCCAACAGCTAAAGTTCCTTCAGTCACTACTTTAACTGGTAATTCCGCATAATAAGAATCAACTATAACTGAGGCACTTACTTTGGTTGGAACTATTTCTACATTACTAATTTTAGTTCCACTATTATCATAAGCAACTAAAACAATTGAATCAACAGTAAATGTTCCTTTTTCTGTTAAATTGGCCGCTTTTAAATCGATTAAGGCTTTAACAGTTGAAACTGTTTCTAAGGCCTCTGCTGAACCTTTAACAATTACTTCATTACGATCTAGTTCAACACTCTTTATTGATAATTTATTATCTAATTTGTCTTTATTTAATAAATCATAAGTTAAAGATTTAACTGAACTTACTTTTTCACTGATTTTTATTGTTATTGTACTTGGATCAAGCTTATAATTAACGGTCTCAATACTATGATTATATTTAAGTTTTACTTTAAACTGACCAGTAGAATATCCACTTAAATCAAGAACTACTTGATGTTCTCCTAATTGTTTAGCTAAATATAAATCGCTTTTACGACCAATTAAAGTAATATCTACAGCCTCAGGCACTCCTTCAACTACATAAGCTTCTTCATTATAAATAACTTTTACACTTTGACCAGAAATTACTTCAGCTTCTTCAGTAACTAAATTAATAGCTTTTGTATCAATCAGTAAAAAGATTA
>CAZFQF010000026.1:0-1722 GCA_964520725.1 uncultured Muribaculaceae bacterium
ATAATAATAATTAATTTCTGGGATATAATTCGTTATACTCATTATGGAGTGTTTCGTTGGAAATATGTGTATAAATTTGGGTAGTTGAAAGATTTTCATGACCAAGTAGTTCTTGAATAATTCTTAAATCAGCCCCATTTTTCAAAAGATGAGTAGCAAAAGTATGACGTAAGGTATGAGGAGAAACATTTTTCCTGATACCTTTTTTTAGGCATTCTTTTTTGATAGTTTTAAAAATGAATTGTCTACTTATCGGCTTACCTTGATTATTTAAAAATATATAACTATTATTTAATTTATTTAAATTAGATCGGTAATTATTAAGATAATTATCTAAAGCTTCAATTGCGTAATCTCCTAAAGGAATAATTCTCTCTTTTCTCCCCTTCCCTAAAACTCTAATTAAACATTCTTCTAAATCAATATTAGATAATTCTAAATTTGTTAATTCACTTATTCTGATTCCTGAAGAATATAATAATTCTAAAATAGCTTTATCACGAGCATTATAAGCGTTTATAATATTTATATCTAATAGTGATGTTATTTCATCAATTGTTAAGACATCAGGAAGTTTAATTTCGTTTTTAGGACGGATTAATCCTTCAGTAGGATTAATTTTTATTTTTTCTTCTTTTAAATAATAATTATAAAAAGCTTTAAAAGAACTTATCTGATGAGCAATGCTTTTTGAACCTAAATTTTTTTTTGATAATAAATATTTTTTTAAATCTTCTATTTTTATTTCTAGCAAGGTTTTTTTATAAAAACCAGCTAATTGTTTCAAATCGTTTTCGTATGACTTTACGGTATTAAGAGTATAATTTCTTTCTAATGCTAAATATTCTAAGAATTTTTCAATCAATTTTTCATTCATGAAGATCACCTTATTTAAATTATACATTCATCTAGAAAAATACGCAAATATATTATATAATTGAAAGGGTGAGGCTTATGGAACTTTTAGCAAATAAAATGCGTCCTAAAAAATTAGCAGATATTATCGGCCAAGAACATTTAGTTGGTAAAAATAAAATTTTAACTAATTTAATCAATAATAAAACTTTATTTTCCATAATATTATATGGAAGTCCTGGAACAGGTAAAACTTCGTTAGCTGAGGCAATAGTTGGTGAACTTGGTAAAGAATATCGAATGCTTAATGCAGTAATTAATAATAAATCTGATTTTGATATTGTTATCGAAGAAGCTAAGATGCTTGGAGAAATAATTTTAGTAATTGATGAAATTCACCGAATGAATAAAGACAAACAAGACTTACTTTTACCTTATATTGAAAGAGGTTTAATTATAATTATTGGTTTAACTACTTCTAACCCGTATCATTCTATTAATCCTGCTATTAGAAGTAGATGTCAGATATTTAAAGTGAATTCGCTATCAAATGAAGATATAAAAACCGGTTTAAAAAGAGCTTTTACTTATTTAGATAAAATAACGGCAACTGACGAGGTATTAGATGCGATCATACAAACAGTTTCAGGAGATTTAAGAAGTGCTTTAAACCTATTAGAAATGGCTTATTATAGTACATCTGATGGCAATGTTACTATTGAGGTTTTAAAAGCTATTAATGCTAAGCCAGTTATCTATGTCGATAAGAATGATTCAAATTATTATAATATTATTAGTGCTTTTCAAAAATCAATTAGAGGTAGCGACGTTGATGCGTCTTTATATTATTTAGGTTTACTTTTAGAA
>CAZFQF010000026.1:1732-10949 GCA_964520725.1 uncultured Muribaculaceae bacterium
TATGAAGATATTGGTCTAGCTAATCCCGGAATTGGTCCGAAAGTGATGGCAGCTATTGAGGCTGTAAAAATGTTAGGAATGCCTGAAGGAAGAATTCCCTTATCTGTAGTTATTATTGAAATGGCAAATTCTCCTAAAAGTAATAGTGCAATCTTAGCTATTGATAATGCTTTAAATGAAATCAGAAAAGGAAATACTGGAGATGTTCCAAATCATCTTAAAAATCATAGCTCTGATTATAAATATCCCCATAATTATCATAATTACTGGGTTAATCAGCAGTATCTACCAGATCAGATTAAAGATAAAACTTTTTATCGACCTAAAATTAATAATTATGAAAATAATTTAAATAAAATAAATAAAGAAATGAGGAGTATTAAATGAATATAACTGTTATCGGTTCAGGGGCCTTTGGTTTCGCGATTGCTAAAATGCTTTATAAAAATGGTAATAAAGTAACTGTTTGGACTCATAGTGAAGAACAAGTAGATGAAATAAAGAAAGGTAAATTAGAACTTATTCCCGGAATTAAAACCCCAAAAGATATGATATTCACTTCTAGTTATAAAGATGCTTTAGAAAATGCCAATATTGTATTTATTATGGTCGCTGCTAAGTATGTTGGAAATGTTGCATCAGAAATAAAAAAATTTATAAAGCCTAACATTCATTTTTGTATCGGAAGTAAAGGAATTGAACAAGGAAGTTGTAATTTCGTTCATCAAGTTTTTAAAAATCACATTAAAACTAAAAATGTTTCAATCATCTCTGGTCCTTCTTTTGCAATCGATGTTGTTAATAATGAACCCATTGGTTTTGCAATCGCATCAAATAGTCTTAAAACTAAAGAAATAATTATTAAAGCATTAGCTAGTGACACTATAAAGTTAAGAAGTAGTTCTGATATGCTCGGAGTTGAAATCTGTGGCTCGATTAAAAATGTCATTGCGGTTGCATCAGGAATCTTAAATGGTTTAGGCTATAACGAATCAACTCGGAGCTTTTTAATAGTTGAAGCAATGCATGATATTAAAGAACTTATAAAAGGTTTAGGAGGAAAAAAGAAAACAATCTTAACCTATGCCGGAATTGGAGACTTACTTCTTACATGTACTAGTATTAAGAGTCGTAATTATTCTTATGGAATATTATTAGGACAAAAAAAATACGATGAAGCTCGTAGATATTTAGAAACAACAACAGTTGAAGGTTATTATACTTTAAAATCTATTTATACCCTACTTCGACGTAAAAAAATTAAGATGCCAGTTATTGATTTAATTTATAAAATAGTTATGAAAGATGCTGATCCAACTCTTTTGGTCGACTTCTTAATTACTAAAAAATAAAAGAATGATTCAAATGTGATCATTCTTTTTTTGGTTATTCATTATCAAGATTATTTTCATTAAAAAAGCTCATTTGATTAATTAATCTTACGAGCAAAATTTTATCTCTTTGTAATATCATTTATTACATAGCTAGCACATAATAATCCGGCTATTCCTGGCATATAACTATTTGTTCCTAATTTATCATTTGGAACAGGAGTTTCAGTACTACTTACGACAATAATTTTACGATTAATTTTAAGTTCTTTAACTTTTTTACGAAGAATTCTCGCAATAGGATCATTATTAGTCTTAGATAGCTCAGTAATTGATAATAAAGCTGGGTTTGTTTTATTAGCTGTCCCCATACTTGAGATAAATTTATATTTATATTTTAAAGATTTTTCAATTATTAATAATTTAGTAGCAATAGTATCACAAGCATCAATAATATAATCATATTTATTACTTAGGATTTCATCAATATTCTCAGCCACTAAGTTTTCATTAAATGTTGTGATATTAATATTAGGATTTATTTTTAAAGCTCTTTCTTTGGCAACATCAACTTTATTTAAACCGATATTTTCGTTCGAAGAAATAATTTGTCTGTTTAAATTAGATAATTCAACATTATCACCATCAATGATTGAAATATTTTTAACTCCAGAGCGAATTAAAGATTCTAAAGCGTAGCCCCCGACTCCGCCAATCCCAACGACTAAAACACTAACAGTCTCTAAGCGCGAAAATTTATCTTTCCCAATTAAGCTAATTAATCTTTCAAACATTTTGAAAACCTCCAAAAAAATACCTAGAGGAAGCTAAAGTGATAAAAACCTACTCTCACGCAGGTGGGCATCACATAAACAACTTTAGGATCCTAATTTAAAATTAGTATTCAACACTGTCGTTCAATTAGATTCCCAATAATCACCGTATCTGGTTTTATATTAAGCCATCCTCTAGGTAATTTAATTATATCACTTAATACTTGAAAGTAAAAGATAAAAATCATCTTTCGAATGCTTTATACATATTAATCCTCCAAAATATCAAAATTTAATTTATTTATATTATTATATCACTTGAAATAAAAAAAAAGAAAACTAAAGTAATATTTTCTTTTTTAGTAATCATCTAGAAATGAATGTTTCTCTTCTTTATAATAACCTAAAACTGTATTTAAATTAATATTCTCACTACTTTTAAAGATATTCTTATCAATATTAGAATAAACTTTTCTTAAATTTGCAATTAATTCTTTTATTTCCCTGCGCTTACTATCTACTTTTTTATTTTCTACATCACATGCACAATTAATAAACTCTAAATTATTAAATTTAACCCATTTTTCGATATCATACTCTTTAACTAAATATAATGGTCTTATTAATTCCATATTAGAATAATTATCACTCTTAAGTTTTGGTAACATCGAGCCATATGCTCCGGCGTAAAGAATATTTAACATGATAGTTTCAATCACATCATCAAAATGATGTCCTAAAGCTATTTTATTACATCCTAGTTCCATGGCTTTATTATATAAATGTCCTCTTCTTTTACGAGCACAAACATAACAAGGATTTTTTTCTTCTTTTATATCATTAAAAATATTAGTTTCAAAAATATGGATTTTTAATTCAAAAATTTTCGCATTCTTTTTAATTTGGGTAATAGCTTTTTTGTGATATCCAGGATTCATGACGATATACTCTATATTAAACTTAACTTTATAGTGTCTTTGAATTTCTTTTAAAACTAAAGCAAGAAGAAAAGAATCTTTTCCTCCACTTATACAGACAGCTATTTTATCTCCTTCTTTAATCATTTGATATTCATCAATTGCTTTAATAGTTTTTTTCCAAATCGTTTTTTTATAAGTTTTAATAATTGAACGATTAATATCTTTAACTTCCACTAGTACCTTTCCATCTTTCTAATACATCACAGTTGCTTGAATATGGAAGTGGATCAGGTAAATCCATTTTAATTAATAAAGGGATCTTAAAAGCATTACCAAATGATACTAAAGTTCCGGTTTGAAGAGAGTTTAACTTTTCGATAATATCTGATGAAACATTTGGTAACATCTTTTCAATATATTCTAGATCTTTAGGGTGAGTCATTTTAAGCACTAAGAAATTACTCATTTGGGCAATTACTGTCTCACTTATATCAACTGGTCTTTGACTTATTAAATCGATTAAGACTCCGTATTTACGTCCTTCTTTAGCAATTCGCTCAAAGATATTATATCCCAATAAGAATTTATCATTATCACTCGATACTACATATCTATGGGCCTCTTCAATAATTAAATGAAAAGGAATTGAAGCTCTAACTTTTCTAGTCTTAGAAAAATCAAAAATCATTTTGCTTAATACTTTAACAATAACTTTAGCTAAAATATCATCGACATCTTCTAAATTAATATTAATTATTTGACTGCGCTTATTATTCATTACAATCAAACTAGAAATATATGTTTCTAAGTTAATAAATTGTTTAATTTCAAAGAATTGTCTATTTTTACTATTAATAATGGCATTTAATCGCACTTTTAAAATAATTGCTGAGTCTTGCATAATTCGGTTATTTAAAAATCCATCACCAATTAAAGTAAAGTTTAAAGCTTTTTCCATATCTATTAAATTAAAGAATGCATCTTTTGGAACATCTATTGAAGATTCAATATTTTCATTTAAATATTTTGCAATATATTCATTAATTAAAACTGATTCTCCAAATTCACCTTTAGAATCAATTTTAAAACATTCAGCAAATCTTCTTGTATAACCTATTCCTTGAATTTCTGAGTTCATATTAAAAGCTGGAGTTGAACAAGAACTGATTATTGTAAAGATATCATTCTTTTTGCCACTGGCGTTTTGATTACTAAATAAAGCCGATTGAATAGCTTTAGCAATTAAATGGTTTTTTAATTTTTCAGTCTGTTCATCATTCTTACTAAACATTTTCGAAAGTTTCATCATTCGGTCAATAATTGTTAACTGGGCATGATTATCAGCAGATAATAAAAGGGCAATATCATCATTAGTTAATAAGAAAATTGGAATTTGTAATGGTATATCCCCAGGATCAGTTGGATTAGTAGTTATAAATTTATATTGATAATTTGGATTAATTTTATCTATTATTTGAAAAGCATTTTTATATTCACCGTAAGCATCAAAAATAAATAAGTTAGCATTATAGGAAAGAAAATTTTGATTTAAAAATATATTTTGCACAATTCTTGAAACTGAACAAGATTTACCAGATCCAGAATTTCCAAATATTGCTAAATGATTAGAAAATAAATCGTTTATATTCGCATAAATTTTACGTTCTTTATAGGTGGGACTTTTACCAATATATAAGCTACGAGAATTATCATTTCCCATAATTATATTTAATTCTTCATCATTTATAATTCTTAAAGCTGAAGATAATGCTGGTTTTTTAATAGTTCCGGCAATAAAACGCTCTCCGACAAATTCACCCAACAATTCAATTTTCACAGTTGATTCATCAATATTTTTTACTTCACCTAATAATTTATCATTCTCGTTTTCAAAAATGACATGTAAATTCATTAAGTTGGCAATAACGTTTCCTTCTTTATTTATCTCTACGATAGCATTATTATCACTAATATACTTGATTTTCCCAAACATTTTATCAACCTCTTTTACTATAAAAAAGTATATCACAATTAGTAGCAATTTAAAAGAGGTATTTCACTCTATTTTATCAATATAAAAAGCATTATTATTTTTTAATGCTTTTAATTTACTACTGTAATTTACTTAATAAAATTTCTTTAACCTTCACTGGATTAGCTTTACCGCGAGTTTCTTTCATCGTCTGACCAACAAAGTAATCAAACATATTAGTTTTCCCAGCTTTATATTCAGCGATTTGATTTTGATTGTTATCTAGAATTTTTTCAATAACTTCATTTAATTCATCGTCATTATCTAATTGCTCTATTCCATGTTTTTTCATTAAAACTTCTGGTTCATCCTTTTCATCTAAAATAATGAAAAATAATTCTTTAGCTTGTTTAGAACTAATTGTCCCTTTCTTTAGATAATTTAAAATAATTAAGAGTCTTTCAGGAGTTAAATAACATTCAGAAATATCCATTTCATGTTTATTTAAATAGCCCATAATTTGACTAGTAATCCAGTTTGAAGCTTCTTTAGCATCAGCTCCTAGAGATAAACACTTTTCAAAATAATCACTTATTTCTTTAGTTTTAACTAAAACTCCGGCATCATAAGCAGATAAATTATACTCTTTGATATAATTAGCTTTTCTTTCTAAAGGAAGTAATGGAATTTCACTTCTAATTTCCTCTAACCATTTTTTTTCTAATTTAAATTTAGGAATATTCGGATCAACATAATATTTATAATCAAGAGCTTCAACCTTTTCTCTCATACGAAGAGTAGTACTAGTCTCATCATCCCATCGGCGAGTTTCTTGAATAATTTCCTCTTTTTTTCCAGCATTAATTAGATTAGTTTGTCTTTCTATTTCATATAAAATAGCAGCATGAACATTACTAAATGAGTTAACATTCTTAATCTCAACTTTAGTTCCTAATTCAGTTGCATCTTCTTCCATTAAGGAAATATTGACATCACATCTAATTTGACCTTTTTTAGTATCAGCCTCTGAGCAGTCAGTATATTTATAAATATTTCTTAAATGTTCTAAGAATGCCACTGCTGTTTCAGGACTATAAATACATGGATCTGTTACAATTTCTAAAAGGGGAACTCCTGCCCGGTTATAATCAATTAATGAGTAATCAAAATAATGATCAAGTGAGGCAGTATCTTCTTCTAAATGAATATCATGTATGGTAATTGGAACTAATCTCTCCCCTACTTCAACTTCAATTTTACCATTTACTCCAACTGGTTTAGTGTTTTGCGTAATTTGATAACTTTTAGGTAGGTCTGGATAATAATAATTTTTCCGATCAAAGATTAAAACATCCGGTAATTCGCAATTTAAACACATTGCCATTTTTAAAGCTTTTTTAACTGCTTCTTTATTAAGGATAGGTAAAGTGCCAGGGAAAGCCATATCAATTGCTGTAACGGCTGAATTAGGGATATCTGAGTATTCATTCTTGGATTTAGAGAAGACTTTTGACTTAGTATTAAGTTCACAGTGCATCTCTAAACCAATTACAACTTTTAAAGCCATTATTCCCACCCCTTTGCTACGTTATCTTTATAGCCTAATACCTCTTCAAGAGCATAAGCAAGATTTAAGATATTAGCATCATCTTTAATTTTACCCGTAATATTAACCCCAACAGGTAAACCATTAACCATTCCATTTGGAATAGTAATTGATGGAAATCCTCCAAAGTTAGCAATTGCTAAATGTTGCTCACATCTTAAATTTTCATTTACTAATCCTTCAATATCTTGAGCTGGTTCAACACTTGCTGGCAAGATTAAACCATCATATTTAGTAAATAATTCGTTCATTTGATCAACGATAATACGGCGTAACTTAGCAGATGCTAAAAAATACCTATCTTGATTTTCTTTTTGTAAAACATAAGAGCCAATTACAAATCTTCTTTTAATAAGAGAAGAAAAGCCATTAGTTCGGTGATCTTTCATCACTTCATTAACATCACTCCCCTTACCTCTTGGACCAAATATAATTCCGGTTAAATTTGACATATTACTAGTTGCCTCAGCTGATGCTAGAGTTAAATAAACTGGATAAATAGAATCTAGTAACTTTTGATCAATACTTATCTCTTCAACAGTAATACCTAAACTTTCACATTTCTTAATTGTCTTTTGGAATTCTTCTAAAGTTTTAATCAAATTATCATTTTGATCAGGATAATTATTAAGATCACAAATTTCTTTAATATAGAATAATTTCTTTCCACAAACTTCTTTATCAAGTGATTCTAATAAATGGATATCTTCACTATTAAAAGATGTCATATCATAATCATCTTGACCTTTAATTGCATCAACAACTATTGCAGCATCTCCAACACTTCTAGATAAGACTCCAACTGTGTCCATTGATGAGGCAAAAGCAAATAATCCATATCTTGAAATTAAACCGTAAGTCGGCTTATATCCAACGACTCCACACATTGCAGCTGGAGTTCTAATCGAATCTCCCGTATCACTTCCTAAAGCATAAGGAACAATTCCCGCCGCAACAGCTGCAGCACTTCCAGAAGAGGATCCTCTAGTCATTTTATTTAAATTCCAGGGATTTTTAACTTGTCCAGTCGCGGCCATTAATCCACTTCCACCCATTCCCAGTTCATCCATCGTAGTTTTTCCAATTATGACTGCTCCAGCTACTTTTAATTTTTTAATAGCTGTAGCATCAAAATACGGAACATAATCTTTTAGAGTATTTGAAGAACCAGTAGATAAAATTCCTTTAGTTGAGAAGTTATCTTTAACAGCGCAGGGAATTCCTGATAATAGACTAGTAGTTTCTTCATTAATAGAAATATCTTCTAAAATAGTCACAAAAGCATTAATTTTTTCTTGTGAATCCTTTGCTTTTTGAACTGCTGTGTTAATTAGTTCTTGAGAGGTAATTTTTTTACTTTTTAAATCATTATTCAATTGTCTTATCATTATCCCACCACCTTTGGTACTTCTATTTCTCTTGACTCACTTCTATCGGCATTTGCAAGTAAATCTTCAATCTCATCGCCTTGTGTAAAATCATTATCTTCTCTTAACTGAGTTTCAAATAAATCAAATGGATGAGTAAGAGGTTCTATTTTATCAATTCCTTCAATCTGTTCAATCACATTCATGCTGTCTTTAACAAAGTTTAACTCATCAATAATTTCTTCTGCTTCCTTGCTACTAACCCCAATTAATAGCTTATCAGCTAATTTTGTTATCTCTTCAGTTGTAAAAGGTTTATTCATTTTTTTCACCTTTTATTAAAGCTATTCCTAATTCAGTTAATTGCTTTATATCAACTTCCGATGGAGCTTCGCTCATTAGATCTGATGCCGTCTGTGTTTTAGGAAAAGCAATAACATCTTTAATATTATCAGTTCCAGCTAAAAGCATAACTATTCGGTCTAATCCAAAAGCAAGTCCACCATGAGGAGGAGTTCCAAATTTTAAAGCTTCTAAGAAGAATCCAAATTTTTGGTTAGCTTCTTCTTCACTTATTCCAAGAGCTCTAAATACTTCATTTTGCATTTTTTGATTATGAATTCTAATTGAGCCACCACCAAGTTCGTAACCATTTAAAACCATATCATAAGCAACTGACAAACAGTTAGCAGGATCTAAAAGTTTTTCAGTTGACTCTGGCATTGTAAAGGGATGATGAGTCGCCATATATCTATTTTCTGTTTCTGAGTATTCAAACATTGGAAAATCAGTAACAAATAAGAAATTTAATTGTTCTTCAGAAATTAAATTAAAATCCGCCGCTATTTTTAATCTTAAAGCACCTAATGAAGCAAAAACTTGTTTAGCTTTTCCGGAAACAATTAAAACTAAATCTCCATTTTCAACGTTTAAATCTTTTTGAATTTGATTTTGAATTTCAATTTCTAAGTTTTTAGCAATAACTCCACTAAAGTCATCATTATCATATTTAAGCCAAGCTAATCCTTTAGCCCCATAGATTTTTACGAAATCAGTTAAACGATCGATTTCATTACGGGAATATTTATTTTGTTTAACAATAATACATTTGGCGATTCCCCCATCGGCTATTGCATTAGCAAAAACATTCATTGAGGTATTTCTTAAGACTTCAGTTAAGTCTTGTAGTTCTAAACCAAATCTTGTATCAGGTTTATCTGAACCAAAACGATTCATAGCCTCTTTATA
>CAZFQF010000027.1:0-7974 GCA_964520725.1 uncultured Muribaculaceae bacterium
CTTTTAAATAAAGGATTTGGAGGCTTTTTCGTCTAAAAAAGTGTCAAAGATGAGAATATAACATGTCTTTTATTTTATTTCAACAATTTTATTGAAAAAACTTAAATTTGACTATGCTTTTTTACAAAATGCCTACTAATTATATTTTATGTTTATTTTAATATATTATTTATGATAATTATATTTTAAAAAGATTCTCTTTCAATATATTATTTTTAACTTATTAAAAATTAATATTTGAACTTTAATTATTAATTTTTCGAATTTTCATCTATTGCTATTTCAACTAAATAGCAATAGAGCAATTCTATTTAATATTATATAAATCCATTATTTCTTCTAGCAAAATATTAAAATTAATTGATTTATACTTTGGAATTACTTTTTCATATAGTTTAGTTATCATTTGTGTTTTTACTTCTTTTGTCCCATAATGAAATGCTTTATGACAAGTAGGACATAGCGAAACTAAATTTTCTATGCAATCAATGTTGATTTGATATTTTTCCCAGATATCTTTTTGAAAACATACCGGAATTAAGTGATGAGCTTCCATATAATTTTTCTTAGTTTTATTTGAAGTAAAAGTTTCGTGAGTGTGATCTTTTTCACAACAGTAATAAGCTTTTTGGATTGCTATTTTACCTAATAGTGGATTTACTCTAAATTTTCTTCCAACTTCAAATCTTTTTGCTAAGACTGGTGCTTCTTTATAGGCATCATTAGCAACATCTTCATTTACATTAAACTCGCTTATAGAATCCACTTTTTCTAAATAAGCAGATTCATTATCTTCTTCATCAATGAAAGCCGATATAACTTTCTTTGGTTGGATAATTTTTATTTTGCTTTCTTCAGGCGGAGTAATTAAATTTATATTAAAATCTTGATTAGTATATAAGAAGTATGAATAATCAACATCTCTTAATAACTGTTCATGCAATTCATCAAAGTCATATTTCAAAATAAAGTTATTATAAAAATATTCATCATATTCTGGATTAATAGAAATAGTATTTGTTGTTATATTAAATAAATTAATATTTTTCTTGAGACATGTTTCTAATCTACTTAATCCTTTATAAGTATTTACATATTTAGATATTGGGGAATTGTTTTTTATAAATTCCACTGCTTTATCTAACTGTTTCCAGCTTTTACAAGTCATTATATAAGTATAAAGGTGATCTTTTGAAATCTCATTTATGTTATATTTCAGTTGTAATTCCTTTAAGACTTTATATATAAATATTACCGGCAATATATGATAGTCGCTATTATTATTAGCCGTATCTATAATTGCGTGGATTTTTATTTTTAAAATCTGCTCGGTTTTGATTGTGTTATATAGTTCCGTATTTTTTATTGGTTCATTTAGTTCATCAGAATAACCGCTTTTAATTAAATCAAAAATTTCTGTAACTTTTTCTTTATTATAATGCCCGCCTTTTTGATAAAATGGAGTTTTTGTTAAAAGGCCAAATAATTGTGGAATAACCAAAATTCTATGTCTATCAGTTCCAATATCATAATCTAAATGATGATCTCTAAAGTATGTTTCTATGTTTTCATCTTCTATATTTGGTATCTCGTTAAATAATCTTGTTGCCAAAAAAGCATCATCAAAATTAGTTTCTTGTTTAGTAAAAATCCATACTGATTTTTTATTTAATGATTGTAAATATTTTTCTGCATCATTCATTATTTAATATCCCCTTTATCATTATTGCGAAGAAGTATGCTAATTTAGGTGGTACAGCATTCCCTATTTGTTTGCATACATTAGATTTATTACCGATAAATACAAAGTTATCGGGAAAACTTTGTATTCGTGCGGCTTCTCTTGGAGTAATAGTTCTATTTTCGAAAGGATGAGTAAACTTTCCCCCAGATGGAGTATCAAACCTTGTTGTAATAGTAGGGGCAATTCCATTTGGATCTAATCTACCATAAGAACCACTATGAATTGATTTAATTTCTTCATTTAATACCGAAAAGTTTTCGTTAATTTTTACTTTTGTCATTCTCTCTATTGCAATATTATTATGTTTAGTTTTGATATGGTTATATGTTATATTATCATTAGATTTAAGACTGTTTTGATAATTATTATTATATTTTAAATTATTAACTATTCCATCGCTTGTAGGAAATGGTAAATTTGAAATAGCATCCCAAACAGATATAATATCAAAAAAATTTTTGTCTTTTTTAATTATAACATCTTTTGTTTTTTTTATTTCTTCCTCTAAATCAAATTTTACTTGCGAGCCTATAATTATTACTCTTTCACGATTTTGAGGTATTCCATACTCTTTTGCTTTAACAACCTTATATTGTATTAAATAAGGACTGCCATCAAAATTATCAGGATTTTCAAACACACTTTTAATTTCTTTAAAAATTTCACCATTTTTTAATGTTAAAATTCCTTTTACATTTTCTAATATAAATATCTTAGGTCTCACAATTTTCACAATATTAAAATAATGTTTAAATAAATAGTTCCTTGCATCATCAATAAAACCATCTCTAATTCTAGCTCCTGCCATAGAAAAACCTTGGCATGGGGGACCACCAATTATTATGTCGGCATCATTTTTCTTAAAAATCTTATCATTATCAACATTTTTAATATCTTCGGCCAACATTTTAGTATGTTTATGATTATTTTTATATGAATTTGCAATTGTTTCATCAAACTCAACAGCAGTAACAATTTTATATCCTGCTTTTTCAAATCCGCAAGAAAAACCTCCACAACCTGCAAATAAATCTATTGTTTTAATCATCGTTGCCACCGCCACTTCTGTATTTTATAGCAAACAATTTAACATAATTTAATTCTTCGGAATTTAATCCATAAACCTTTGCTAATGCATCATCAATTTCATCAATAACATCTTTACATAATTTATGCTTATATTCATAATCTACTTGTTTAGTTTTAATATATTTTTTAGTTTTTTCCAATTTCATCTCTAATTTTTTTGATAATATGTTGAAATCCACATTTGATTGTAAATTATTTGGCACAAAAAAACCTTTTAATTCTTTGATAGTTATGTGCCAACAGTCAGACATTATAGTCCAGTAAAGCCAAAATAAACTAGAGTTTAATAAGCATAATATAAAGCCATAATACTTTTCTGAATAAATAAAATTCTTATATTCTTTTGAACCAGGATTAAAACTGAATGCTTTTATCCAAAAACAAGCCCTCATGTTTAGATATAATTGTTTTCCATTTAATGATTGTAAATCAAATATATTACTAGGAGTATAAGTATGAATCTTTCTAAAGATAGATTCTTCTAATGCATTCCCAATTTTCGGAATAAATTGAGGAGAAGTATGGGTGCACAACCAGACTTCTCTTCCATTTAATAATTTTCCCCTTTCATCTTTATACCAATGTTTATAACTAGAAGTATACATCAGATGTGGAGCTCTACCTTTTTTAGCAATCAAAATATTTAGTTTTTGATGAACACCTGTGAATAAGCAATCTGGTCGATCAGCAAAATTTAGTATAAATTGTTTACTAGTAGTTTCTATCACATAATTTCTGATTTCAGTCATTCTAGCAGTAGAAGTATAGGATAATGGTATAACATATCCTAAAACACCATTTTCATTTAAAATATCAATACTGTTTTTAATGACATCTGCATAAACATTCCCAAAACAATTGTGTAAGTTTTTTTTATCATTATATTTACCATATTCTATATATGGTGGGTTTCCTATTATTATATCAAACCTATCAACTATTTTTTGACTATTCCCTACAAAGTCAATGCTATGAAATTGTTTGTTTAAAATGGTTGCTAACTCTACAAAAGATTTCTTGTTTTTAAGTTTGCTAGCTACACAAAAAAACAATCTTATTTTAGTAATATCAATAGATTCATCATCGATATCATTTCCAAAAATTGTACTACATATATCTAGTATTTTTTTATCACTAATCCTGTTTTTAATAGTTGCTAAAAGATATTTTAAATCAAATGCATTTACCAAGAATTCACCAGCACCACAGGTTGGATCAATTATGGTTTTATTGTACAATAAAACATTAGTTTTTTCTCGACTTAAACTATTTAATGTTTCTAGACCTTCTTCTAAATTATAAGTTCTTTGATTATGAGCAAACATATTATTAATAAAAGAATTACAAATAATATATTTTGCAACATCATGCGGAGTATAATATACTCCATTATTCTTTCTTTTTTTTGTTCTTTCATTAATGCGAGACAATATATTTTGAAAAGAAATATCTGATAGATTCACTCCGTCTTGAGAAGAAATTGAATTTTCAATATCATATTTAAGAAAATGACCATTTAATAAAACATGTAACGCTGTTAATATTTCTGATTTGAAATTGCTTATATTTTTAACTTGTGAGGCTAACAATTCTGTTATTAATTGATTAATTTCACTCATTTTTTAGCCTCCATATACTTAAAATTATATCATATTTAAATTAAATAACCTATAAAATTTTCTTAAAGTCTTAAAAATGTCAAGTGCCTAATTTTTTATTTGTATTTAAATTTATAAGGAATAATTCGTTAATTATCTAAATCATAATTATTATAAGGTTCTAAATTAATTATAAACGATATCTCTACTGATTCAATGAAAATCATTTCTATTTAAAAATCAACTTTTAGACATTTTCAGATTTGAATTTCAAAAAAACCTTGTATTTGTTGGAAATTTATGGTAATGTATTTTTCGATTTGGTCGTGGCTAATGTGATAATTATTAATTCAATTAAATTATTATTAGATATTCATTGGGGCAAAAATCTTTCTATAGGTTTTGTGCCCGTTTTTTATGGGTAAAAACATGAATAAGCTATACGATTTAAACCGTTTTTTTGATAAAGTTAAATATATAAACTATCAAAATAATTCAATTAATGGAGTGGCAATACTAGACAGCAAAAATATTAATATTTTTATATAATAAAAAGGAGGATTATTATGGAAAAAAGAATTAGTTCAAGAGGTATTATCATTAATGGTGATAATGTGTACACAATGTTTCGTAGAAGAATAAAGGAAGACGGAACAAAAAAGGAATATTATGTCGTTCCTGGTGGAGGAATAGAAAAAAATGAGGAATTAACAGACAATCTTTTAAGAGAAATGAAAGAAGAATTTTCTGTTGATGTAAAGATTATAGGTTATCTTGGTAAAGATGAAAGCGAAGATACAATTGCTCATTTTTTCCGTTGCGAAATAATTGAAGGAATACCAACATTGGGTGGTGAAGAACTAGTTAAATGTTGTGATAGTAATTATTATGAAATTTGTCAAGTACAAATTAAAGATTTAGATAGTATAGATATTATGGCAAAAGACATGATCTTAAAAGCATATAACGAAGAATATGAAGAATTAAGTTAGAATTAATGGGCGGTTATGGAAAATACAAGATTAGAATATGAAACAAAATATCTAGAAACAGTTAAAGATGCAATAAAACAAGAAGTAATACAACAAATTGAGATTAATCTTTTTAGTAATAACTTAAATATACACCCAAGAGTCAAAATTATTTAGTAACTGATGAGATTAAGTATGCTTTAAAAGAATTAGAAAGAAAAAATATTCGATTTAAAAGCCTTGTTAATCTTGTCAGGACTATCTATTTGATTTATATCATGCATTCAGTAAAATTGCAGAAATTGATGTCAAACTAGATAATGATGAGATAGAAACAATATTTTCAGGATTTACAGAAATATATTCAAAAATAAAATTAGATACTTTAAATCTAAATATGAATAGCATAAAAATATAAGACTCTAGATCTTAAAAAAAAATATCTAGAGTCTTTTTTTCGCTTTTTCTTGGTATATTTTTAGCTTTTTTTGGTAAACAATAGATAAAATTAAATAAAAAAATCAATTTTTCAAAGATTTCAAAGTATAAAAAACCCTTATAAAAAAAAGTTCAAGCTCATTTGGAGCCGACGTTGTAGTTATTTACAACTCTAGCTAAAGCGATTGATAAATATCAATTACAAGTATATTGTAACATACTTTTTGATAATCTAATCAAAAAATATGGATACAATAGATAAAACTCTTGTGTGAAACGAAATTATTTTTCATTATAACCTTGTAATCTTGGATTTTGGCTTAATCTTTTCAATGCTTTTGTTTTGACCTTATAAACTTGATTTTCAGTAACATCTAATTCAGTACCAATTTCTCTTGCTTTCATACAATGTATGCCATTTTCATCAAAATATTTAAGTAGTACTTGCTGTTCAAGTTCAGGTAATTGGTTTAATGCTTCATAATAATCTTCCAAAAAAATATTATTTAATGCTTCATCTTCTACAGATAAACTATTAGAATGATACCATCTATTTTTGCTTCTACCAGAATTCATTAATATAAGTAATTCGCTATCATCACCAAATAATAATTCAATATCTCTTTTTACTTCTGCTATTTGTCTATCTTTTAAATGTTTTTGATATCTTTGACCTAAAGCATATTTATCCCTTTGCTCTGTGATTTTTCTATTTTGCTCAATTATTGGGGCATTTTTTTCTTGTAATATAGCATTAACCTTATCTTTTCTTTGTTGTAAGATCATTTTTATATAATCTTCTTCGGTTAATTCAGGAATAGATTCTCGTATAGTTCTTAATCTTTCAAGTGCTTCTTCTTTTGAAAAGACATCACCATTTTCATATTCCTCATCTTCTTCAAACTCTTCCCAATCACCATATATCTGTGAATCATCATCTTCTTCAAACTCTTCCCAATCACCATATATCTGTGAATCATCATCATCTGAAAAATATAAAATTATTTTTTCACTTTCACTATAATCTATTGATTCAATCATACTATCAAGATTATATAATCTTTCATCTTCCCCAAATTCAGAGGCTATATCATCACGTTCTTTTTTCTTACTACTATATGTTGTTTTGTTTTTTAGTATATGCCTTCCATTTTCAAAAGAATATGTACCCTCAGTATGTTCATATGTCTCTGGATCAACAAATGGATCTACGTGATACAAATCCCTATACTCATTCCAATAATTGTGATAATCTTCATAACTTGGCTTTCTTTTAAAGAATCCTTCTTTTTTTAATCTAAATCTTTCTTGATTATCAAGTTTGATTTTTCTGTTTAATTCTTCCAATATCTCATCATCAGTAGGAGTAATACCATCATTTTTAAGTGTTAGTTCTTCTTGAACTTTAAAATATCTTTCAATTAAATCTAATTTGTATGAATAACACTCTAAATAATAAATCAATTGATATATTTCTTGCATATCTCTTGGTCTATTTTGATAATTAACTAACATACTAGCTAATTCTCTATCTTCATCAGTTATTAGTGTTTTCATTTTACTCTCATTAATCATTTTGACTATTCTTTGAGTGATGACATCAAGCTTTTCTTCCGTTCCTCTTCCAGAGTATGAAGGTAATAATCTATGATTTTCTTCCCTCATTTTCATTTCCCAATTATGATAGCGAATATCTTCTTTAAAACGAAATAGCATAACTGATATGGCTTCTACATACTTATCTGAATAGTATCTAGTTTTACCACTTCTAGATTTAGTTTTAATTGCTTCTAAAAACATCTGAATATATTTAATTTTGTCTTTTTCTTTTTGAAAAAATTGTTCTGGTTTATAAGGTCGCTTTTTTAATTTATTTCGATTATATACTTCGCGTTTTAATTTATTTTCAATACATCTTCTAGCGTAAGTAGTAAACTTTGCTCTATCGCTAGGTATATAATAATGTGCAGCACTCATTAATGTCTCACTTGCAACTTGAACTAAATCATCAAAAGGAATTGTATTATCAGCTTTGTGATAATATACACTTGCCCAATATCTAGCTAATCCTAAAGTTCCACAAACAATTTTATTTCTAATTTCATTACTTGGAAATTTTCTATCTCTAGGTATT
>CAZFQF010000027.1:7984-10812 GCA_964520725.1 uncultured Muribaculaceae bacterium
CATAAAACTTATGAGAATACGTTTTATAAGTTCGCTTTAATTTATTGGCTTTTCCTTCCAACTCTTCTAATTCAGCCTTTAATTCATTTACTCTTTCATTTTTTAGAATATTTAAATCATCTTGTTTTATCTGCTCAGCCTCTATTTCTTGCTTTCTAGTTGCTATTTCTTGATTCAATTTTTCAATAGTTTTTTCAATACTATTATCAGTTGATTCTGCAGAAGATAATAAATCTAGCATTTCTTGATGTAAAATATAAAGTTCTTCAGCTTTTCTTTCTAAACCAGAAATAATTCTTTTTAGATTCTTTATTTTTTCTTGTTCTGGATTATTTTCACCAAATATAGCAAGAAGTAATCTATCTTCATTCCTTTCATCTGTTAATGAAGATAATTCATCTTTTTTTTGGTTAATAAGAAGAGTAAATTTTTGTAGAGCTTCATCTATTGTTTCAGTTGTAATTCCTTCACTTTCATATAGAGCAACAATCTCTTCTTGTGAAAGTCTAGGATATAAATCTAGTTGTTCTCTATATAATTGTTTTAAAGATTTGTTGTCCCCCATATAATTTCCCCCTGAATATGAGGATTATTATATCAGAAAATGATAATTTTTAACATACTTTTGCATAAATTAGTAAAATCATAATTCAAAATCATCTTTATCTTTATTTTTAGGTTTTTTAATTTCTAAGTTTTGATAATTATCAAATATTTTGTTTTTTCTATTTTCTTCCATTTTCCTTTGATTTTCTTTAACTAATTGATTGTGTTCATAAGTAAATATACTTTGGTTTTTATCGAATAAAGTTTCAATTACTTCAACAATCGTAGTAGGTATTTTAGTTATTACTTTTTTAATGGCATTTAGTACAAAATCAACTTTTGATTTCAAAGTATTATACTTTTCTTCTAACATTCTGTATTCGTGTTGACAATCCATTATATTTTTTAGTAAAATATATAAAACCAGAGAATACATTAAAGTGGATGCAATAATTACTGCTAATGTAGAAAATACTGATTTAGGATTAACTAATGATTTTAAATCTACTAAATACAAGTATGTAGAAATTAAATATGATAATTTCACTAATAAATATCGTGTTTGGACTTTTTTTATGAAGGATAAAGGTTCATCAACTACTATATATTATTCCAAAGATAATCCCAATTTAATAAGAGATAAATTTAAAATGACTACTACAATTATAGGAACAATATTTTTGTCTGTATTTTTATTAGGAATAAATTTAGCAAAAAACACTTCTTCACATCTAAACTTAGAGAATGTAAATAAAAAGAGTTCAATTAAATTTTAAAATATCAAAATCTATTTATAATTAATTATAGTAAGGAGTTGTAATCTTATATGGAACAAAATAATAAATATATTGGAACTATTATTAAAGGTGATAAAGTAATATTTAAGTCAAATAAGAAAGTTATTTTTAAAGCCAACGGTAATATTTATATTAAAAAAATTAAAGAAAAAGGCAAAGTTAGAAGAAAAAAATATGTAATTTCTGAAAGTGTTAATATTATATGTGATGATCTAAACAAAGATTATGTTTTAATTGATTCAGACAATCAACCTTATTTTAATAAGACTTTATTAATTTTAATTGTTTTAGGGATATTTGCTAGTATAATGGCAACTATGCTAACTATGGTATATTATGAAAATTTAATTTTTTTACCTATATTGTGTGCTTTTGGATTGTTCGCATCACTAATGGGCTATTTATTTTATGTTTTCTTAGGACAACCGAAAAAAATATATAAAAGATTTACCGAAACAGTAGAAGGAGAAATTATTGATTATAGTAGGACGGAATATCGTCATGATACCAATGAGACATTTCATTGTAATTACAATATAATGTATAAATATAAAACACCTGATGGTAATATTATTCATTCAGTAGTAAATAGCTACGATGCAAAATTATTATATAAAGATTATCCATTGAACAAAAAAGTGTTAATAAAATATAATCCTTTAAAATGTTGTGAATCGTGTTTGTTAGATGAATATAATAGTGTTTATGGTGGAGAAAAGTTTGTTAAAAATTCTTCGTTTACAATAATGACAATTGGTAAAATTACAAACATTACAACTAAATGCATTGATGATGAAGTTGATGAATATTTAAAAGAATATTCTCTAGTCGATTATATAGAGTGTGAGTATACTGTTTCAGGAGTTAATTATCAAACAAACAGTATATTCGGAGTACCACATGGCAGATTTAAAATAGGCGAAGAAATAAGAATTTTTTATGAACACGATAATAATGATAAATTCTTCTGTGATATTAACAAAAAATATAGTAACTTAGATACAATTGATTTTTAATAATAAAGACAATGCTAGTCTGCATTGTCTTTATCAATTTCAGTTGGTATATATTTTTTTAGTGTACTATTTTGTATCTTTAAGAATTCAATTTTAGTCCCAATTGCTCGTTCATCTTCAAAATATCCAAGATAATGAAATCGATTCTTTACTTTAGTTAAGCATTCAATATTTTCTTCTAATGCTTTAACAATGTTTTCAATAACATATTCATCTTTTTTAGGTTTTTGTTCTTCTTTGACTTCTGGAATTTTCATCTTATAATTAAATTTATAATATATTCAGATTGAGATAATTTTAATTTTGAAGAATCTCTTTTTAAAATAAATTTTTCATCATCACTTAAAAACACATTAACTTTATTATTTCTTATTCTCATAATTTAAAGACTCCTTTCTAAAATTTAAGGGTATGGGAATTCCCATATTGGAATTTGTATGGGAGTACAAATTCAGTGCTTGCTAGACAC
>CAZFQF010000028.1:0-10634 GCA_964520725.1 uncultured Muribaculaceae bacterium
AGACGTTATTCCAAATTTCTACCCAGCGTTCATCTTCAGGATCAAATACTTCAGGTACTTCTTCTTCACTTCTAAAATAAAAGATTTCTGTATCAGTACCACATGGGCCAGTTTCTCCAGCAATCCAAAAATTATCTTTCTCTCCTAAATAAGCAATCTTTTTCTCACTTATTCCATGTGCTTTCCAAAAAGAAACACTTATTTCATCTCTTGGAATACTTTCATTTCCTTTAAAAACAGTAACGGCTAACTTCTCGGTCGGAATTTTTAATACTTCTGTTAGAAGTTCAAAGCTATAAGCAATAGAGTCTTCTTTGAAATAATCTCCTAATGACCAATTTCCTAACATTTCAAAAAAAGTATGATGAGTTTTATCACCTATTTCATCTAAGTCATTAGTTCTAATACATTTTTGATAGTTAACTAATCTAGTTCCATAAGGATGTTCTTTACCCATTAAGTAAGGAATTAAAGGTTGCATTCCGGCAGTATTAAATAAAACTGATGCATCATTTTCCGGTACTACAGGCGCTGAAGGAATATGTTTATGCCCCTTACTAATAAAATAGTTAATATATAAATCTCTTAAATTCATTTTAATCTTCCTTTGCTTTTACAATTATAACATTAAAAACATTATTTGGAAATACTCCTTTAGCAAGATAAAAACTCCCTTTTAAGGGAGTTTAACTAATCATTGTTTCTAAGAATTTTTTACTTTTTAAATAAAGACCAGTATATCTATCATAATAGACATTTAGAAAGTCATTAATGTTATTAATAACTTTGTCACTAATCTTTAAATCAGTAATCGATGCTACATCTACTAAATAATACATCCTTAGCATTTTCATTGTCTTTTCATCATATATTTTTTCATTAGTATAACAGCTCTTGCAGATATATCCGCCTTCATCTGGATCTAAAGTTAAAATATTTTTAGAAGTTCCACATTTGGCGCAAGCATTAAGGTTTATTCCTACCCCTAAATAATCTAAGACTTTTAATTCTAGAATATTACAAATTATCATTGGATTTAATCCTTCATTAATTTTCCTAATGCAAGTAATATATAATTTATATAAATCTTCATCAAATATTTGTTTCATAACTTGATAAACTAAATCAGATATGTATGACATGTAACTAATTAAAATTAAATTTTTTTTAATATTCATAAACTCATCAACGACATCAACTGATTTTAATATCGAAATTTTTGCTTCTTTATAATAAATATAAAATCGCCCATAAGTAAACTTCTGAGTATAACTTCTAAGTGGACTTTTAAGAGTTTTTGCTCCTTTAGCATGCATCCCTATTATTCCGTCTTTAGTTAAAACATTTATTATTTTACTAGTTTCCCCATAGTTAGTCTCACTAATAATAATTCCTTCTACTTCTTTAAGCATTTATTACTCACTTCTCTTATATATTAAATAATATTCTATTTTACCAGTTTCTTTAAATTTTTTCCAAGCTTCTTGTTTTGTCATAAATTAATCCCAATACCTTTCTAATTATATATTGGGGCTAATTTTCAAATTCTATTCAAATTAAATTCATTAAGAAAGTTTATTCCTTTTAAATACTCTTCAATTGCAATTGCTAAAAGATTTTCCGTTAAAACAAATCCATTAACATTAAAATAATCAATTATCTGTTCTTTAACCACTTCACTAACTGTTTCACCATTAATAGAATAACTAAAATTTCGTGCTTTTTCTTCAGTTAATATCGTAGATCCCAAAGAATTTATATCAAAAAAGGTTTGAACCAAAGAGTGTTGCTTTCTTGTAAGAAGTCCTTTTTTAATTAATTTTAAACCATAGTTATAAAATAAGGTTGGAGCCATTTTAGAAAGACGATAATAATCTAAATAATTAAAGTATGTTTTAATTCCGTTTTTTGATACTCCATTTTCTAAATAATAAACAATCTCTAAATATTTTTGTTCCAAATCTTGTTCTTGAGCAATCACACTTTTTTGATATTCTAAACATAATGTTTTTTGAATATCTGTTCCTTCAGCTAAATATGGAAGATAAAGATTAAAACTTCTCATTGAAATTGGGAAATCATTTATAACTTCTTCAATTGAAGTCCCAGAAATTAAAATTTCTTCTAAAATTTCAGTAATTATTTCAATGTTTCTTGTTCTATTTATTTCGCTTTGTTTAGCATTAATTTTATCTCTTTTCAAAGAGGATATCATTTCTCTTAACTCAAGAAAAATTCGCTTAATATTCTTTAATTTATTTAATTGTGCAGTAGTTAAACGATCAGATTTAAAAGCTTTATTAATGTGCTTTTCTATATAACTACAGTTAAATTCCGAATCAACACAATAATTGCGTAAATCTCCTCCTGTTTTTAATGCTAAGAGAGCATCTATTAAATCCCAATCATAAATAGTGTTTTTATCTCGCATCATTTCAGTAGATTTTCTATTAGCTTCAATTAGTGCTTGATTTACTATTTCCTTATTTTTCTGCAGTTCTTCTTCAGTTGGTTTGGGACTTACAGTTCTATTTTTATAATAATGATAATGTCCTCTTACTGTACTTTGAGCTAATCCATATTTTTGAGCTTGCTCAGAAAAAACTAAATGATTATCTTTATCTCTAGAATTATATAAATTAAATGTTTCTTTTCCAATTGCTATTTTTTGTTCTAATGTATTTGCCACTTTCTCACCTATTCGTTATCTTTAAATCCTAATTCTTTTAAATATTTTTCTTTATCTCGCCAGTTTTTTATTGTTTTAACATATAATTCTAAATAAACTTGTTTCCCAAGCAAAGCCTCAATATCTTTTCTGGCTAAAGATCCGATTTGTTTTAACATAGTTCCTTGTTTTCCAATGATAATTTTCTTTAAAGAATCTCTATCAATTATAATATCAACGTATATATCAACAATATTACCATTGTCTTTATAATGAGAAGTTGCACAAGTAATTGAATGTGGAACTTCTTCGTCGGTTAAATTGAGGAGTTTTTCTCTTACTAACTCTGATGCCATAAAATAAATACTAGTATTAGTAATGGTCCCATCATCATAATATATAACATCATCAGTTAAATATCCTTTAATTACTTTAATTAAACGTTCAATATTGTCGTTTTTTAAAGCACTTATAGGAATAATCTCAGTAAAGTCATATAAGTCTTTATAAGCCCTAATTGCATTAATAATTCCATTATCATCTAGCTTATCAATTTTATTTAAAATCAAAATTACTGGCACTTCAATATTTTTTAAAGTATCAATAATAAACTTATCTCCTTTTCCCGGAGCAGTAGTTGCATCAGCAGTAAATAAGATAACATCTGTTTCTGATAAAGAATTATAACTTTGCCGATTTAAATATTTTCCTAATTTATCTTTAGGTTTATGAATTCCCGGAGTATCAACAAAAACAATTTGAGTTTCATCATCATTATAAACCCCTTGCACTGTATTTCTTGTTGTCCCTGCTACATTACTAACTATTGCAACGTGAGTTCCTAGAATTGTATTTAACATCGTACTTTTTCCTGTATTGGGTCTACCAATAATGCTTACAAATCCACTTTTCATTAGTTTTTTCACTCCTTCTTTTTTATTTCTAATAAATATTAAATATTAAATGCCCAACTTTCATGACTCGGTAATTACGATTTTTATCATATAAGAATACTTCTCGCTCTGGCTCCATAAATTCTAAGATCGCATCCCGGTTAATATGTTTTAAATCTCCAATACTTGAAGAGCCAACCATAATATAAATTTTGTCAAAATCACCATATTTATAACCGGCACTAACCGCCCTGGCAATAGCTGCTTGCTCAGCATAAATTGCATCGCGAAAGATTTGGTTTTTGACAGTTACGCCGCTAAAAGTTTTACCATCTTTCATTACCACTATCGAACTAAAGCATTTAAAATCATAAGTTGCATATGAATTACTTAATAATCTCTCTAACTCATTTACCATTGTTAACCTCTTCTAAATCGAAAGGATATGGACAAAAGTCATTTACCTTCATTTGTTTTATTTCGCCTTTATTATTATAAGAAAATACCTCACAGTTATTATCAAAAAATTCAACTAGTAACTGTCTACATAAAAAGCAAGGATAAGTGAATTTCTCTGATGCTCCCATTACATGAAGTTCTTTAAAATCCAGTTTAGAATAGCCTTCTGCAACTGCCGCCGCAATTGCAACTTGTTCAGCGCATAACCCGTTTTTAAAAGAGGCATTTTCAACATTAACTCCAATAAATTCTTGACCATTATTCATTTTAACTATTGCCGCAGTTTGATATTTTGAATATGGACTATATGAATTTTCAATTATTTTTTCTAAGTTTTCTTTCATTATATTCCTCTTATCATTTCTATTATTCTTGGGATAAAAATTATCATTCCGATGATTATAGAAGTAACTCCTAGCACCATTACATAAGCCGCGGCAGTGTCTTTAGCAATCATCGCTTTCTTATGATATTCTTGGGTAGCTAAATCTACTAAGTGTTCTATGGCTGTATTTAATAACTCAGCACCAATTACTAATCCAATTGCAAAAACTATAAATATCCACTCTAAAGTTGATATCTTAAAAATTAAACCTCCAATAAAAACACATATCCCAATCAAAGTATGGACTTTCATATTAGGTTCAGTACTAAATGCAGTTTTATACCCATTTATTGCATACTGAAATGATTTAATCAACCTTTTAAATGTAGTTTTCCTTTTATGTTTCATCTAATATCTCCTTCTGTAATCCAAACATTATTTTCTCTTCTTCTTCATTCATGTGATCATAACCTAATAAATGTAAAAGACCATGAACCGCTAAAAATGATAATTCTCTTTTCTCCCCAGTTGCATAATCAATAGCTTGTTGTTTCATCTTGGGAATAGATATATATATATCACCTAATAAATTAATTGGCAAATTAAGTTTGCGGCCATCATTAAACGCAAAACTTAAGACATCAGTAGTTTTATCTATCCCTCGATAATTTTTATTTAAATTATGAATTTCTTCATCACCAGTTAAGATTACAGAAAAAGAACAGTTTTCAATTTTTAACTTATCTAAGGTTTTCTCTAATACTTTATATAAGTAATCATAATTTTGATAATTATATTCATCTTCGATAAAAAACTCATTCATAATGAGACCCCATACAAACTTAAAATTAAATAACATAAAATTAAAATAATAACAATACAAATTAGATTCAGAAAAATATTGTTTTTAGTCTTTATCGGAAACTTTATTAGCAGTTTTAAGGTTATTAAATATATTAAATAACCTAAAAATCCTCCTGCAAGATTTAAAATAATATCATCAATATCAAAACTACGCCCAATTAAACTTTGAATTAATTCAACAGATAAACTAGTAACAAACGTAATAATTAAATTAAGATAAACTTTTTTAAGTTTACAATAATAAGAAGTAAAAAAGCCAAAAGGAATAAAAATTGCTACATTTCCTAAAACATTACGATAAAATAATTTACTAGTAAAATAATAACGAAAAATTTCTTTAAAAGGAATAAAGTTATTACTATAAGAATTAAAGTCACTACTTGTAACTAATTCGAATAACAAAAGGATATAAATAATAAAGCTTAAATTAAGAAGTTCTTTATATAAGATAAACGGTTTATTATTTGTTTTTAAATAGATTAATCTCGTCGTAATCAAAACCACGCTAAATAAAATAAGCATTGGTAATAAATTATAGATAACATTAATTGCCACTTTCGGGATCATTTATATCACTTCCAATATCGTAGTATAATGCAGTACTTATTATTTCATTAGTAACTACAAATAGACTCATACTTATTGTACTATTATTTTCCTCTTTTTTCAAAACTTTTTGACTAATAATTACACCTTTTCCATTTAATTTAATATTAAATTCATCTTCGGCTTTTTTTAAAGCTAATTTTTCTGCAGTTTTAGAGTTATATATCCCTTTTTTTAACTCATATTCATGCTCTTTATAAAAAGTTATATTAAACATTAAAATCTTAATTTTGCGAATACCTTTTTGATCAAAATATTGATATTTATTTTTAAATAAGATTTTATTATTAATACTCATATTAAATCTTTTCTTATCGTTATACTTTTTTTCTTCATAAACAAGAGGAAATTTAATATTAGTTGTATACCAGACATTCCCGAATACCTCTCCAGATGCTAAGGTATTAGCTTTAATGTTTTCATATAATTTTAACTCCCCAGAGATTAAAATATCCCCTTTTTTAACGTATTCCCCACTGCGAACTAAAACATCACCCTTAGAACTAATTACTTTAGTAATTAAGGCGTCTTTAGCACTAACAATATGTCTATATCCCTCTTCTTTAGTTATATCAGTAATGATTCTTTCTTCAATTCTAACTACATAAGTCATTCCCACACGGGTGATACTCATCCACTCTAATTTATTACGATTATTATTTAAAATCTTATTCTTAATATCTTCTATTTCATCAAAATCATAAGCTAAAGAATATT
Source organism: uncultured Muribaculaceae bacterium (assembly GCA_964520725.1). Classification (GTDB taxonomy): domain Bacteria; phylum Bacillota_I; class Bacilli_A; order RF39; family UBA660; genus DUUS01. The sequence continues at coordinate 6,533 of CAZFQF010000028.1, forward strand.
TTTTAATTTTATTTTCTTCTAGTTCTTCCTGAACTAACTTTCTAATTGAACTATTTTCATGAATGACATCAATTCTAACAATAAAACCAGTTAAAACATCCATCAAAATAAAACAAAATAAAACAATAATATATACATATATATTATTTTTAAAGTGTCTATTTATCCCTTCTTTTCCTTCATACTTAATAATTTTAACTTTAGAAAAATAAAGTAATCTTTTAACCTTTTTATAATCATCAAGATTGATTTTTACAAGCATTTCATCATAATTATAATTAATATCATAAAGACTAACATTATTATCAATCAGTTTTCTAATTGCTCGATTATTATTACCACTTATTTTTACAACTAAAAAACTATTCATAGGAAACACTTCCTATTTCGCCTTCAATTAATAACTCATGAAGATGCATTTTTTTAATTAACATCTTTTTGCCTTTAATTTTAATCAGTTTATTATTTAATTTAATATTAATTAAGTCATTATTAAAACTAACTATTTCTAAATAATTATAAATATATACTTTGTCATTATATAAGCAAATATAATAATCATTATTTCGAAGCGCATTATTAATAACATCAAGCATTTTATAATCACCTCTTTAATTATATGCAAAAAAAAGCAACCTATTAAAAGTTACTTGATATTATTAATTAATCTCTATTTTTTCTTTTACGAGAATTTTTAATCATTTCCTTTTTCTCGTTTCTTTTTTTAACGCCTGGCTTATCATAATGTTTGTGTTTCTTTATTTCAGAAGGGACACCAGATCTTGCAACCTTAACTTTAAATCTTTTATAAGCTCCGTCTAGGTTACCATTTCTAACTTCAACTCTAGTCATTAATATTTTCCCTCCCTTCAAAACTATTGATATTATATCACTCATATTTTAAAGGTGCAAGTTTTTAAATTCATTTAAATACAATTTTTTACATTTTTATTAAAAATATTAAAAAATCGTTAAATCAGCTTTAAATCACTGCTTTAACGATTTTTACTTTTATTTTAGACTAGTCGTTACTCTAAGCTATTATATATGGATTACTCGCTATCCCACTACCTGCAACTTTAGTTGTAGATTTAAGAGTTATAGCCGGACGAAGTCCTCCTAATGAGTATGAATCAACAATATAAAAATCAATATAACCACTTTTATACGCTCTGAATATTTTAGCATAATTATCCGCGTAATAAGTATTAGGTGTTAGAAGACTCCAGAAATCTGAACTCGCATTTTTATATAAATAGTAACTTGTATTGGAAAAAGGTTGAATAGCTCCCGCAAATGCTAGTTCATCGACCGTTAATAATCCAATCGGATAAGTTAATGCCCCATTTCCAAGACTTGTATCACTTACAGTAAAGCGGTCGTTCTTTAGCCCACATTTTAAAGAAGGTGTTTTGCTGGTATATACTCGGTAACAACCAGCATACTTTGTTACACTGTTCCCAAATCCTGTTCCTGTTGCCTCGCCCCCTACTTCACTTTGTAGTTGGCGGTCATTACACCAGATACTATCATCTAGATAACTAGAATAAGCTTGTAATTTATTTACATACCATGTTTCTAAATTGGTTTTTATTGTACTTGAAGTTTGATTAGTTGTTGCCTGTGCTCTACTTGTTGAGGCATCAGAAACTGCACCTCCAAACATAAATCCAAAATGTTTATTATCTTTAGCACTTTGATTATAAGCAGTTAAATAAGTATTTCCCGAATATCTAGCAAATGCTCTTGAAGATTCATCTTGATTACTCTGACATGGATTTTCAACGTTATTTGGATTGTAATTAGCGAGAATTAATTTAATTGAATTATTCCCAGTTATTCTTACTACTCGCCAGCACATATTTGCAAATACTACATAATTATTTTTTACTGCTCCTCGGTAATAATAGCTTGTCCCATAATCATCAGGTCCCGTAGTTAAAACTGCTTCAGTAGCTAATGATATTTCTTTTCCGGGTGTTGTAACAGGGCTTGATACAGGAGGAGAGTTTTCTTTAATAGCCTCAACAAAATTTTTTGTTGGACCTATGGTTTAGTAGTAGTTGGTATTGTAGTTATAACTTTTGTAGTAGTTGTGGAAGAAGTCTGATTAGTGGTATATGATGGTTTAGTCGTAGAGCCTGTATATTCCTCCCCAGGAGATAAATATTTAGAAATAATTGTTTTATTATTTTTAAGTACTAAAGTGACTTTAGTATCATTTAAATCTGTTCCATCCCGTGGATCTTCAATCTTGTTATCTTTATCATAATCTAAGTAACCAGCATTTGCCAAAGTAATTAATGAAATCTCACAAATAACTTCTCCGTTTGATTTATTACAAGTGGAATCGAATTCTTCACATGTGCCTACTGTAGTGAAACAATTTTGATTATCTTGAGCCCATAATACCCCAGCACTTTCTGCTAAGTTTATTTTAGTTTGATATAATTTCTTTTTAATCTTGCTATTAATTGCCTGTGACGCAGGAATAGCAATTATAATCAGTAGACTTAAAATAGCTATTACAACGAGTATTTCTACTAATGTAAAACCTTTATTACTTTTCATTATTATACTCCCTTCTCTTTCTTATAAGAAAATCTAAATTTTTAAAGCTTTATTACTTATGACCCTTTATCTTGTTTTAATTGTAACATACATTTTTTTATTTGTTAATATCCAATTAAAATTATTAAAAGCTTATTTTAAATTAATTTAATTTATGATATTATATTAATAGATAGTAGGAAGATAGAAATGGATAAATTAATATTCAAAATTAGTAGAAATTTCTTAACGGTATCTATTTTTAATAAAGGTACTCATAAAGAAGATTTAAATAATACTAATATTATTGATACTAAAGAACTAATTTTTAGTAAAGAATATATTTTAGAAAATATTGATTTAGTTTCTTCATTTTTAAATGTTATTATTATCAAAAATGGCATTAAAAAAGTTATTATTAAAGACTATGATATTATTATTTTAATAATTAAGCTGATTAACTTAATTCCTTCGATTGAGGAACTATATTTAAGACCAGATAAAGCGGTTGATTATAAAATTTTTTTAGAACTTCTAGAAAATCATAGTTTAAAAAAATTAGATGTCTATGATATCCCTAATTATTTATTAGAAAGATTAGATATTAATAAAAATCTAGAAGTTAATATTCGAAGTGAAATATTTTTTATTAGCAGTTTTATGATTACTAATGACTTAAAAACTTATAGTGATATGTATTATAAAAAATCTATTATTATTAATAAAGATTTTACAACTGAAGATTATAATGATTTTAGTACTTTTATTAATATTAATAATCGTTTAAGAAACATTAATATTAATACTTATTCAGATGAAATCTTAAAATATATTGTCGAGATTTTAATTTACTGTAATAAAGAAGATCTTAAAATTACAATTAATGAAAAAAATAATGATCTTAATTCAATCTATAATATTATTACTTTACTTAAAAATAGTTATGAAAAATATTTTAAAGAAAACAATATTACTTTCAAAATAAATTATAGTCCGGAATTTAAAAGAAACAATCTTCTTAAACAAATTAATTTGAATTTCATCAAAGTGTCTCTCTCATCCATCATTGTTTTAATTATTGTTTTAATGGGAGTTAATTATTATAAAAATTATACTCAAAAAAAAGATATTAAGAATATCGAAAAAGAATTAAAAAGTATTATTAATCAAATTAATAAAGAATATACAATTGATGATCAACAAACTGATGTTGAATATATTGATAACGATGGGGCATCTACTTCTCCTACAACAATAGCTCCAAAAAACAATTATGTTAGTTCTTATTATACTAATTATGAAAAAGTATTTGATACTTTACTTAAAATCAATCCTGATACTAAAGGTTGGCTGACTGTAAATAATACCCGCATTGATTATCCTGTAGTCCAAGGCTCGGATAATAGTTATTATTTAACTAGAGATTATACTCAGTATAAAAACTCAATGGGTTGGATCTTTATGGATTATCGAAATAATATTGAAGTTTTAAATCAAAATACTATCATTTACGGCCATAATATTACTGGTGGAATCATGTTTGGAACTTTAA